>DASQYE010000687.1:0-3915 GCA_035639355.1 Pyrinomonadaceae bacterium | reverse complement strand
TAGTCCGACTTTAATCTCGCCCGCCCCCACGGACCGAAGGGGCAGGCCAGCTCAACTAAGTGACATCTCATTCCGCGCGCATGAGCAACTTGCGGCGAGACGCTCGGTGCTTAATTAGGCAGCGAGAGCCAACTCTTGATTATTGGCATTTGTGTTTCTCCATACTTTTTAACGAGCTGCACGGAGAGAGCCCGGCATGCATTCGCTCGACGATTAAGACTCCTGTCGAAGCCTGTCGCCCCCATTTAGCGAGCACCATAATTATAACTGCTCGGATGAAGGCGCGTCAAAGAGGGCCTCTCCGGGGGTAGAGTGCTAATAGTGTGTGCAGGCTGCGCGAGATAGTCCTTTGAGTAAAAAGGCGATGCGCTTAGCTTTCTTTGCCGTGCTCCTTAAGTATGGAAGATAGGTTTTGAAGATCGCCATTTGATTCTTCTATCATTTGGGCAAGAGAATTGACGCCGAGATTTACTCCACGAGTCACGATTGCTTCCAGCTCATTGCCTCGCGTCAACACGTCGTCTGTAGTTGCGCCTGCTTTAGAAAATCCTGCTGACGTTTCCGTCACCAGTTGGATAATCGCTCCCCCCAGAACGGCATCCGTCCCAATTCTGGGATCGAATAAAACATTCTTCTTTTCGTTACGCAACGATGACGGCTCCCAAGGGTCTATCAGGGTTTTGATTGTGTACTGAATTTCCTGCGAGAGTGTACCCGTCAGAGCGAGCGCACACGTTAGCGCCTCCGCAGGCGAGTAGACATCGGAAATCAGCTTCCGTACCGACTCTCCGGCCAGGAAAATATCATCCCAAGAGGGATTCGGGTTAGGCCAGACTTCCTCAACAATCGGAGAGGCGGATTTTAATTCGTCGAGCAACGCAGCGTACAGACGGGTGTTCTTCTGCGCGCTGCTCAGCCACCTCACAATGTTTCGGAAGTATTGTTTGATAATCTCATATTCAGGAGTCTGAACTTTCGGCGCGGTGGTGTTCTCCTGAGTATAGAAACCGATTTTCAATGAAGTATAAGGCCGTTCTTCAGGCCGCGTTCCCCTGAGGTTGATGTTGATGAAATGGTGCCAGGTAGATTGCGCCACTACTCTGCCGACTCCCACACGGTGACCGTCATACGCGCAGATGGTCTTGAAACAGCGTGGAATCACAGTGCTGTTAAGAGGGTCGGGAAAAGACATCGCTATAATTTCAGGCGCAAGTCTGGTCTGCTGACCTGGCAGCCGAGGGTATTCCTCAGATGGGGGAATGTCGGGAAGAACGACAGGGGCGGTCAGGTCAGTTGGAACCAAAACCTCGCCTTCGTGCATGTGATCGGGAAGGATGTCAATCACAGCGTCACCGTTGACGAGAAGCGGATGTGGATATTCAGGCGAGAGCGAAGTCGCCTTGTAGAATCTGGGGATGATTGTTTGCGGAATACGGTCGGATTGAACCGTCGGGTGAAAGCTGCGATCTATTCCCCAACGCAGCGTGTCGTGCCTGTGCGGCCCGCCAACCGGAGGAGACATGGGCGGCGGCGACGCATCCACAAAGTTCCAGAGGCGCATACTTTTCACGCGTGGGATGGCTCCGCATAAAGCCCTGCCGATGTCTTCATGGTCGCCTGTCGCAAATACTCCGCCGCCGTCCTGCATAAATTTAAAGATCACGGCCAACTCCTGCGGCGCAAGAGTTTCGCTGCTGTACCCAACATCGTAGTAGGTTTTCTCGAAACCGAAGAGCCAGAGCTGGTCATAATCTCTGATGTCGAGCGGCCGGTTGCCGGGAGGCAGCGGGTTGGTGAACCTGAAGTCTAGAATGTCGGCTGTGATTCGCCCGTCGTCACAGTCGTCGTTACGCATCAGCCTCCGATGTGCCGTCGTGATAACGACACGGAGGTTCACGGAATTCATTGGCAGCAAGCCCTTATTTATCAACTCGGACAGCCCGTGATTACATTCGCCGAAATCAATTATTCCATCGGCAACCATGAGTATTCTAAGTAGGGGCCGGCGTGGCGGTAGAGGCTCTGTTATGGACGTAGATACTGATTCGTCGTCGTCTCGTTCTACTGATTCATTCTTGATCGAAGATGAAACATTTATCTTTGAGGCAAGACGCTTTTTAGGCGGATCGGTTTGAGCCGTTTTCTTCTTAGGCATGTGAGGCTCCTCGCTGTGTGATGATGAGATTGGTTTTCCAATCTCACGGTTTGTAGTGGATGATTATGGCCGATGGGCAGCCTACAACCTTCAATTTCGGGGCGCATTATCTATCTTTCCCCTGTTGATGGCAAGGCTCACTCAGCTCTTCACGCTTCAGCATAATTCGGGCGTATACCTGACTTTGATTTTATCCATACACTATTTACATAACTACGGCTCTGGGCGGCGACGCCCGGCTGGTGCGAGCCACGTAGCGGCAGTGTGGCTCGTCCCCTGCGCTCTTCGCCTGTCGAAGAGAGTAAAATGGCTTCGGCGGCTCGGCTCCCGACTTTCGGTCGCCGTGCTTCGCCTGCTTAAAGGAGTTGCGTTATAATCGCCTCTGCGCCCGCTGCTTGCAGGCGAGAGCTTATCTGCAAAAGAGAGAAAGATCATCAGCGCGAGGACGCCCTGGATGGTTGCGCCTCACGTGAGTTTTAGCAAAAGGACTGACCTTATGGCTTCCAGAGAAACGCGTTCCCGTCCGGCCTCGCTGTCGCGCCTTAATGCCGCGCCTGCGGCCCGTCGTCGCCACTTCCTGCGACGCTTCTGGCTGGCAGCCGTCCTGCTGCTGGCGATAGCCGCAGGCGGCTTGACCGGCATCATCCTCGCCTACCAGCTCAACTATTCCAGAGCGGCCAACGAGGTTGCTTCGCTTGCGACTTATCGCCCGAGCGTGGTGACGCGCGTCTACGCAGACGACGGCGAGACGGTGATCGGCGAGTTCGCGATTGAGAAACGCATCCCACTCAAGTACGAGGAGATTCCGCCCGTGATGAAGAACGCGATCCTCGCCATAGAGGACGCGCGTTTCTACGAACACGTCGGCATAGACCCGATACGCATCATCGGCGCGGGCTGGAAAAACCTGACGACCGACCGCCGCGAGGGCGGCTCGACCTTGACGCAGCAGCTCGCCAAGAACCTCTTTCTCTCTAAAGAGCAGACCTTGAGGCGCAAGATCAACGAGTGGCTTCTGGCCCTTCAGATCGAGCGCTACTACACTAAGAACCAGATCATGGAGATGTACGCCAACCACATCTTCCTGGGCGCGCGCGCCTACGGCATAGAGGCCGGCGCGGAGAACTATTTCGGCAAACAGGCCAAGGACCTGACGCTCGAAGAAGCGGCGCTCCTCGCTGGCATCCCGAAAGCGCCCGGCGAGTATTCGCCCACCATCAATCCGAAAGAGGCTAAAGAGCGCCGTAATCTCGTGCTCGACCAGATGGCTAAAAACGGATTCGTCACGCAAGCGGAAGCCGATGCGGCCAAGGCCAAGCCCATCCAGCTCGTAGACACGGCCTATTATCCGTCGCAGGCGCGCTCCTCGCCCTTCGATTATCCGGTCGAAGAGATCAGGCAAGACCTCGAAGAAAAGCACACAACGCGCGTCGCGCAGGGCGGGCTTCGAGTCTACACTACGATCAACGTCGCCGCGCAGATCAAGGCCGTCGATGTCGTGCGCGCCCGCCTGCGCGAGTATGACCGCACGCACGCCGGTTGGCGCTCCTCCTACACCAACATCGGCGCGCAGAACAGCAACGGCACGACCCAACCCGTTACGCAGCAGCAGCTTGACGCCTACAAGCACCCGGACTGGTACGGCAACGATTACCAGCAGAACAAGTACGTGATGGGCCTCGTCATGAAGCTGGACCAGGCGAAGAACGAGGCGCGCGTCCGCTTCGGCAGCTACAACGCCACAGTCACGGCGCAGGACA
>DASQYE010000686.1:0-5982 GCA_035639355.1 Pyrinomonadaceae bacterium | reverse complement strand
TTTCAAAGTGAGCCAGCGTTGGGCAGGTATTATGGACTGTAGCAATGATGGAAAACCGGTCGTGGGACCAATGCCTGGAAAACCCAATCAATGGGTCGTAGCCGGATTCAATGGTCATGGTATGCCGGTCGGGCTGGGGGTTGGCAAGGAGGTCTCGCGGGGCATCGCAACAGAAGCCGTGCCCGCTACACTGGCCCCCTTCAACCCCGAACGGTTCGAGGAGTTGGTCTAGAACGGACTGATGAGACTCCTGGAACGAATGACCAAACGTGTTGTTGACAACGAAGGAGGTCAAACTGATGAGCAAGAAGAAAAACAGTAAGGAAAACAGCGAGCGGCAGGAGTCGGCTTTTGGACGGCGCACGTTCATGCAGGGGGTGGGATTCGCCTCGGCTGCCGTTGCCCTCGGGAACTTTAAGCAGGGGAGCAGCGCTCTGGCGGCCGAGCCGGGGAATGCTGTGAAGGGTGCGCCCGCGCTGGCGAATATCGAGTCAGGGGTTCTCAGGCGGTCACCCGTCGTCATGCTCTGGCGTCGCGTGTCGGACCTGAACACGGCCAGCTCTTTTGTGAGCAAAACCCTCAAACAGCCTGCGGTCGGGAAGGACCCGACTTCCGTCATGTTCGACGCAGGCGGTGCGCTCGTCGGCTACTCCATTCGTGAAGTGGCGGCATCGGCTCAGATTCAGCAGGCCTGTTCCCTGGAGACCTTACGCGACTTTAGTCTTCAGAATAATCCGGCGTCGCTGTCCGTCTATGCGCCCAAGGACTTTGATACGTCGCTACAGGGGCTCTACGAAGTTCGTGGGATGGGCCCAGTTCCGGCGGCCATAGCGGCAAATGACAACGTCGCCTTTCTGGACGACGACGGCAACTTCTCAAGCTTCAGTCGCCCTTCCGCCTATGCGCAAGGCGAAAAGGTCGGCTCGAAACTGCTTTCCATCTTGAGCAATCACTGGCCGACGCTGCGCGCCAATTCGCCAACCGCGAACATTCCCAACCCGCTGATCGGCATTGATCTGCTGGTTTCGGACGTGGCGGCATCGAAGAAGTTTTATTCGGAAGTGCTTGGCCTTGAGGCGCTGCATACGGGGGCGACCGAGGCGAAGTTCGACATCGGTACTATGATCCTTTCGCTCAAGCTTGAGCCCAGCAGCCGCCTCGTCAGTTTTCTAAATAAGACTGGAAGGTTGCTCGGAGACTGGGTCGTCTTTCACGTACAGGACATCAGGTCCGCGACCAAAGCCCTGGAGCGACGCGGGGTCAAATTCCCGCACGGAATCGAAACGAGCGTCATCGGCGACGTGGGCTATTTCAACGATCCCGACGGCCACTCGCTAGTCCTCTGGCAGCCATCCGGAAAGACTAAGATGATTAACTTTACTCCTCAGCTTCAGCGTATTCTCAAGATGGCAGAGGAAGCAGCGATCTGAAGACAGAGGGTTGAGGTGGGAGATGCCGCGTGCAACAGGACTGATAATTATTTGCACGCGGACGGCGCGCCGTGATATTAGGCGCTCGTTGGACGATCGAGTGTGACCGAAGACGTGCTCGCTCCCGGTGGTTTGCGTTTCGCTGCCGGACGCCAGGACGGCCGTCCCGTCAAAAACGCGGGCACGACGAAAGCGATCACTCGAAAGCCGCTCGATCATTGGCGCGAAGCTACCCTGGGGATGACCTTGTTTGAGCAGTACCGGACGGCGACCCGAGCATGAAAAGCTTCGCGCGCCCGCCCCGTGCTTGGACAGGTCATAGCTCCCCCCGCGCATGTATGTAAGGCTACGGGCCGAAGCGCCCGACTGCTTATGCAGATTTCCCTGCCTTTCGAGCCGCAAGTAGGCTCCGGGCGGGACTTCTGCCTTTTCAGTAAGGGGGAATTCGATAGCTGAGAGGGGAAGATTATGAGCACCAAGAAAGCAAGCGACGAGTCCGGCGGCCTAAAAAAATCGCCGGTCGTGATGATCTGGCGGCGCGTGTCGGACCTGGACAGGGCCAAGTCCCTGGGCACTAAGCTGCTCGAATGGCGCAGCGTCGGCGAAGACCGCTCGGCGACGATGTACGATGCAGGAAGTGTGCTCGTCAATTACTGGGTCCCGGATGAAGCGGCTGCGAAAGCCAACGGCTCGGACTCCGCGTCGAACCGGGCCGGGTACACGCTGGTATCCAACCCGGCCTCTGAATTCGTGCTTGTCCCGGCCAGGTTTCAAACCTCCGTGCGAAAGATTAAGGCCGAACACAAAGGCCCGGCCCAGGCGCTTAAAACCGAAGCCGGAGATACCATCTCCTTCGTCGATGACGACGGAAACTTCACGGCTTTCTATCGCCCTTCGAGTCCAGCCTTCAACGGCAAGGCCGGAATGAAACTCAACGCTCTGTTGGCACAGCAGAGCAGGCAGGGCGGGCGCGGCGCGCGGGCCAGGACGCGCAATCAGATCGTGGCCCACAATCTGCTGGTCTCCGATCTGAAGAGATCGCGGGAGTTTTATCAGCAAGTCCTCGGCCTTCGTACTTTGCAGGCGACCAAGTACGAATTGAAGTTCGATGTCGGCACCCTGATCCTCTCGATTAAACAGGAGTCGGCGGTCGGGCTGGTCGGGTCTCTTAAAAGGGCTGAAAGATTGCTCGGAGACCGTATTATTTTTCACGTCGCGGATATAGAAGCGGCGACCGAAGCCCTGGCCCGACGCGGCGTCGAGTTTCCGGGCGGAATCGAGAAGAGCGTGCACGGGCCCAGAGCCTACTTCAATGACCCGGATGGTCATTCTTTAATGCTCTGGCAACCGTCGGACGAGTCCAACGGGATCGACTATTCTCCCGTTCTTCATCGGATTCTCAAAAATGCGACTTGATTGTCAGGGCAGCTGATGAAGGTGCGCGGCCATGAGCCTGTGGACTTCTAAAATTCTCTACGTCTTCATAGACGTGACGGCGCTTCGATCACAGAGGACTTTTTTTGAAGAGGTTCTGAGGTTAGAGGTAGTCGAGCATCAATTTCATCCTCCTCATCACCGTCACGGGGTCATCAAGTATGACGCCGGAGACGTGATCGTCGCGCTGAATATTGCCGATCCAGATTTTGACCGAAACGCTTCGGACGGGATCGTGATGGTCTTTTCAGCGCCCCCCATGCGGGAAGCCCAAATCTATGCCGAGCTGCATATCAACGGCTACGCGCCGCCGACGCGGGCCGGAGATATATTCACAGACGTAGACAACCGCCGCTATTCTCTGATACGGGTTGCGCCCCCCGTGAAGTGGGAGGGAGAGGAGCGCGCCTGCCTTCGTGAATTGCATCTCGATGTCGAAGACATGTCGCAATCCCGCGCCTTCTACGAAGAGGCGCTGGGATTGGTCATGTTTGAGCAGACGCCCGCGACGACGGCCTTCGCGACCGGCAATGTGAAGCTGGTGCTACGGGAATTGAGCCCGTCCGAGAGTCAAGCTCCGAGCCGCCACAAGGGCAACCTGATCGTCTTTCACACTGAGAATATCAACGAAACATACGAGAAGCTATCGAAGCGCGGCGTCAACTTTCAGGGGCAGGTGGGCTATAGCGAGATCGGCGGCTCGGTCAGGTTCACGGACCCGACGGGACACGTCTTCTGCCTCTACGAGCCCTCGCAGGAATCTCTCACCTGGAGCAGTGGGACTAAGGTGAGGGAGATCCTTGCCGACGACGATGCCTCGGCCCTGTGGCAGACGGTCAGCGATGCCAGAAGGGGGGATGCGCTGTGAGCGTTCCGGGCTATGAGCTGCTCTCCAGCGAGCTTGTCAGCAGCGACACGCTGGAGATACAGAACGAGGGCGAGAATATAGACCGCATCATCCGTGCCTGCCGCTTTACCAGGCGCGTAGAGTGCTGGATGTTGGCTGCGGAAGCGGAGCCGTGACGCGTGCGCTCGCCCGTTTCCTGGGCCCGCAAGCAACGGTTTACGGGCTCGATGTCTCGCCCGAGCACATCCTTTATGCCCGGCAGATGGCGGAAGGTGAAGGACTCACGAACGTTCGTTACCTTGTAGGCGATCTATTCGCGTCGCTCGACGAGCTGCCCGTGGGGTTCGATCTCGTCTGCGAAAAATATGTATTGATGTATAAGGTTCCGAAAAAACAGGGGCTCGCCTTCATCTCAGAGATGAAAAGGCGCGCGCGCCCCGGAGGCAAGATCGTCTGCATCGAAGCCGACATAAACTTCGGCCAGGAGCGGTACCCGCCCCCGTCCGAGAGTCTGTCCAGGCTCTTAACACAAATCGTACATTATTACCGCGAGCAGGAGTTGATCGAATGGCGCTGCGGCGTACAGCTCTATCATCACATGAGCATGGCGGGGCTTTCCGACCTCAACATAGACCTCGTTGACAGCCGCACGATAGCGGGCGGATTCCCTGAGCAGCTTGTCAGGCATGACAACGAGGACGTGGAGGAATTGATTCGTCCCTGTATGTAGCGTCTGGATACTCCCGAATCGATAGATGAGATGGCCCGTCAATGGCGAGAATATTTAAGCAGTCCCGACAGTTTTCTCTACACCCCCATCTTCATGGGCATGGGCACCGTTGACCAGCCGGCGGTCGCTTGAGGGATTTGTGCGCTGGTTGAAAAGGAGAAGCCGAGATGTTGCGAGATGCGAGGATCATATATCTATTCATTTACGTCGCCGATCTGGAAGCGTCCAGAGCCTTTTACGAAGAGAAGCTTGGTTTTCGCGTGCTTGAAGAGGATGCGAACGCCGTCAAATACGATGGCGGCGAAATCATCCTGGCCCTCAACAAGGGCGGTGACTACGGGATCAGTACGAACGACGCTCACGACGACAGCTCCATGATCGTCTTCCATGTGGAGGACGTTGACGCGATGCGCTCCGCTATGGAAGGCCGTGGCGTCGCATTCTTTGGAGCAACGGCAAGGTATGACATCGGCGCGACCGCCGTCTTCTATGATCCCGACGGCCACTGTTTCTGCTTGTATGAGCCTTCGGAAGAAGCGCTGACGTGGCCGAGCGCGGACAAGATTCGGAAAATCCTGGCCGCCAACGGCACGGGCCCAACGAGCACGGGAGCGCCCGCGTCACAACACTCGGGCGCGGCGGCGTCGGCCAATGGCGGGCTCGCCCTGGGCCAGAGAAAGATGGTCTACCTGTTTCTCTTCATCAAGGACGTAGAGGAATCGTCTAAGTTTTACGGTCAAACTTTAGGGCTTCGCGCCGTGGAGGAATCGCCGGAAGTGGGCGTCGTCAAATACGACGCCGGAAGCATCATCATCGCGACCCATCTTATTGAAAGCGAGGAGGGGGCCAGGGCGACGACTGAAGACCTCGAACGCCCCAAGAGCATCTCGCCCGTTTTCAATGTGCCGGACGTTGAGGCCGCTTTCGCAAAGCTTTCTCAGGCCAATATCAAGTTTACGACGAAACCCTCGCGCTCCAAGATCGGGGTCGTTGCTCAATTTGAAGACCCCACAGGGCACGTTTTCTATCTCTATGAGCCTTCCCCGGAGGCGTTAAATTGGCCGAGCGGCAGCAAGATCAAACAGATTCTGGCCCAGCCATTGTGAAGCAGAAGGTTCAGGCTTGAAAGCGAGCGGTATCGCAAAGCCCGGTTCGAGAATTGTGCCGGTATTAATGCGGGACAGATTATCCCCGGCATCGGGCAGGTCGTTTCCGCAGTAGAGGTTTCCTCATGAAGAATAATTTAAGTTCTAACGAAAAGGGTGAAACGAACGGGGCGGCATGCGCGGACTCAAAGCCGTGCGCGAACGGAGCCGATACCGAATCCCGGAGTGGGCCCACCAGGCGCGCTTTCCTTGGCGGAACGGCCGCAACGGTGGCGGCGGGCATAGTGGCCCTGCCTTTTCTGGCATCGAAGAGCGTCGAAGCCGCGGAGGCCGGGACGCAAACGTCGGGCGGGACGGTCGCCGGCAACCGTCCCGCGCAGCAAGCGCGCGGAGCCTTGAGGGGACGCGCGCGCGTCGAACAAGTGTACAGGCATC
>DASQYE010000685.1:0-5825 GCA_035639355.1 Pyrinomonadaceae bacterium | reverse complement strand
CAAGGCTCGACCTTTACGGTGCTGCTGCCCGTCGCCCCCGTCTACCAGAGGTTTGGCGTGGAGGAGCGCGTGCATCCTGCGGCAAGAGACACACTGCCCTCCTACGAGTGCCCCGACAGGCTCGACGGTTTAAGAGTGCTTGTCGTGGATGATGAGCCTGATACGAGGGAGTTGCTAAAGGCCGGGCTTGGGCAGTGCGGCGCTGAAGTTGTGATGGCCGGGTCTGCGGGCGAGGCACTCGAAGCCATGGCGACGGTCGTGCCCGATGTGTTGATTAGCGACATCGGGATGCCCGGTGAGGACGGGTATGATTTGATCCGGCGCGTGCGCCAGCTTCCCGTCGAGAGCGGCGGGAGAGTACCGGCCATCGCCCTGACTGCCTACGCGCGGACGGAGGATCGAATGCAAGCGCTCAAGGCTGGTTACCAGATGCATGTGCCAAAACCAGTCGAGTTGGCCGAACTCATGGCCGTCGCTGCGAGCCTCGTGCGGCGCGACGTGTGAGGTATTTTGCAAGCTTCAAGCGCCCGTCTGGATGAGAGATAATGATGAGTGACTACACTGGCGGGGACGAAAGAGAGTGCGGAGCAGGAGAGGTTGCCGACCGTCCTGATCGCCGAGGATAACGTCGATTTTCAGAGCATGTTAAACCTGCTTCCTTGAGTTGCACGGCTACCGGTTGCAGAAAGCCGCGGGTGGTCAAGAGGCGACCGTCGGTGCGCGCTCAAGATTAATCCTCAGGGATTTAAGGCTGCCGGGGACGGACGCTCTGACCGCCATCACCGAAATCAGAGAGCACATCCCCCGCCTCAGAACGGAATTTGACTACTCTCGTTTATATCAAATACGCATCGGCATGACGACGTACTTGTATTCATAGTCGGTCGTCGTTGGACGCAATTGCGCTTGCGAGTTGCCGTCTTTGAACTCGAAGGCGACCTGGCCCTCGCCGACGACGTTGAGGAAATCCTGTAGATATTGCGCGTTGAAGCCTATCTCGACCACATCGCCGCTGTAATCCGTAACGACCGTCTCGCTCGCATCACCTTCTTCGGCGCTCTGCGAGCTGATTTGAAGCTGATTCGGCGCGAGATGAAAACGGATGGCGTGCGAGCGGTCGTCGGCCATCAGCGCGACGCGGCGGATCGCCTGGTTGAGCGACACGTTGTCGAAGACGATCGACTTGTCATTGCCCTTCGGCATGACCATCTCGTAGTTAGGAAACTGGCCTGTGAGCATTCTTGAGATCAGAAGACGGGGGCCGACCTCGAAGTAGATGTGATTCTCATCGGCTCCCAAACTTATCTCGCCCTCGTAGGAGGCCGTCAGCTTGGTCAACTCCGCCAGCGTCTTACGTGGTATAAGCGCGTCTATTGCCTCCTTAGAGACGTTTTTTCCCAAATCCTGACGTGCGACATAGGCCAGACGGTGTCCGTCGGTTGTAACCATCTTAGCGCCCGATTTGTCCAGAATGAATTTTGCGCCCGAAAGCGTGTAACGCGACTCCTCCTGGGTGATGGCGAAGATGGTGCGGTCTATGAAGGATTTGAAAACCTCTGCGTCCAATTTCATAGGGGCCGATTTGAAGCTGGGCACTTCAGGAAAAGCCTCTCGCGACACGCCCGCGATCTTCGAGCGGAAATTCTCACACTCGACCGTCACCCAGTCGTTCTCTTCCTTACGAAAACGGACGGTCGCGTCCGGCAGCAGGCGCGAGATGTCGAAGAGCTTGCGCGCCTGCACGCACATGGAGCCCGGCTTGCTTATCTCGGCTTCCGTCTCGCAGCGGATGGTGACATCCAGGTCCGTGCCTATAAGGCGAATAGTGTTTTCGCCGACCGATTCGATCAGGATGTTGGAGAGAACGGGGATCGTGTTTTTCTTCTCGACTATGCCTTGAACAAAACCAAGCTCCTTTTGCAGAGCGTTCTTGCTGATGCTGAACTCCATTTAGTAACTCCTCTGAACTTAGATTATGGCTGATTCGTGTCTAGTAGATTGATGCCTTTTTCAACTCGCGCCTTTTACTATTATTACTATTTAAATACCATGTATATATATATAGTAGTAGTAGTAGGGCCTGTGGAAATGTGGAAAAGTCACTTTATTGTTGAGAGCAAAGGGATTGTTTTCCACAGGGGCTGTGGAAATCGCTGTGGAAAACAACGCGCGTCTGTGGAAAAGTTTTCCATTTTAAAAGTTTTCCACATTTCCACAGGGCACTTTATTGCGATGCCTGTGGAAATGTGGAAAACTCGAAGTTAAATATCAGTATATAAAGAGCTTAACCGAAAACCGTACTGTGGAAAACTCTTAACCCCGAAACTGAGCTAACTACTTGCAAAGATTATCCATAAGGTCGCTCACCACCCTGTGGAAATTTTGGTCCTTCAAAACGAGCGCTTCGATCTTCTCAACGGAGTGAATAACGGTCGTATGATGCTTGCCGCCGAACCCTCTTCCTATCTCCGGGAAGCTGTGTTTCGTGAGCCGCTTGCAGAGGTACATGGCTACCTGTCGCGGGACGGCTATCTGCCTGGTATTGCTCTTCGAGGTCAACTCGTCAACGCGCAAACGGTAATGGGCCGCCACGGCCTGCTGAATCTGATCGATGGTGATTCCGGCCGGCTGATCGTCCTCGGCTATGTTGCGAATCGCGTCCTGCGCGAGCATCTTCGAGATAGGCAGGCCGCGCAGGGATGAGATGGCCACCAGACGCACGAGCGAGCCTTCCAGCTCGCGTATGTTGCTTTTAACCTTGCTGGCGATAAAGAAGGCCACGTCGTCCGGGAGTTGGACGCCGTCCAGGTCGGCTTTGCGTTTCAGGATGGCGACCTTGGTCTCAAGATCGGGGGGCTCCATGTCCGCGATCAAGCCCCACTCGAAACGCGAATGCAGCCGCTCTTCCAGCGTAGGGATTTCTCGCGGCGGGCAGTCGGACGTGATGACAATCTGTTTCTGCCCGTCGTAGAGAGCGTTGAAGGTATGGAAGAACTCCTCCTGAGTGCGCTCTTTGCCCGCCATGAACTGTATGTCGTCCATCAAAAGAACGTCTATTGAGCGATATTTCTCGCGAAACGTTTGCGCCTTGTCGTAGCGAATCGCGTTTATCAACTCGTTCATGAATTTTTCGGCGGAAATGTACGACAGGCGTAAATGTCGGTTGCGCTCCTTGATGGCGTGCCCGGCGGCGTGCATCAAGTGTGTCTTGCCAAGCCCCACACCGCCATAAATATAGAGCGGATTGTAGGTTTTGCCGGGCGCTTCGGCGACCGCCAGCGAGGCCGCATGTGCAAACTGGTTGCAGGAGCCGACCACGAAAGTCTGAAACGTATATTTAGGATTGAGCGAAAGCTCAATCGGTTCGATGTCAACGAAGGTCGTCGCGGCGGGGGTCAGTCCGTCGGATTGCGCCGCCTCCAAAAGCGTGAAAAGACTGGAGCTTTTGTTCTTGCCGTTGCTTGCGGCCGTTTCCCCCAGACTGTAAGTGCCTGCGTCACGGCCCTCCTCCAGTGTATCCGACCGGCGGGCGTCTTCGTCTTCAACCATCCAATCGACGTGATACTGGGCCAGGTTCAGCTCCTCCAATGATTCGTCCAAGACCTCGGAATAGTTGGAGCTGACCCAATCCTTAACCACCTGATTGGGCGCGCGCAGATGCAGAACCTGCTCCGAATCATCACAGCCCTCGAATTGTATTGGGCGAAACCAGGTCTCAAAACTTTGGCGGTTGAGCCGCTTTTCGACGGCATGAAGAATATCGCTCCAGAGCCGATTCTCGATCACAGTACTCATGGCTTATCCGTCCTGTCTCATGTGAGAGTCTTGTCGTTGCGAACAGACGAAGAACGTCACAAAACGATACACTTACCTCTCCTAAAGCTTTTCAAGCTGTTTCTTGAGTCACCTCATGGAAGGTGTTGTAAATGCACCCTCTAGGTCGCTCTTTCGGCCTCCGCTCTAAAAGTTTTCCACAAGGTTTTCCACAGGCCTGTGGAAAACCTTGTGAACTTAAAGTAACGCTTTAAGTATCTATTTATCAACTACTTACAGACTTAAAGAGGTGCCGAAACGGGGCGGAGACTAGCATAATATGAACCGGGAAGCAAGGGAAATCCACAGGCTCGGGAAATATTTTTTTCGAGCCCCGCGGAATCCTATTTTACCGGGTCTTTCCGATTTTGCGATTTTGATGAAATCGGCTTGTTGGATTGTTTTAGGACATAATAAATTATCCGAATCCACGGAGAGCATCCGGCCTTGCTCGCCTTACCGGCGACTAAAAATGGACGTGAGCAGGGCCTTTACCGGCCCGCTTTTCTTGACATAATCTTAGCTCGCAGTTAGTCTTACACTTTTCATTTGAGCGGAGAATAACTGACTATGTCGAAGCGCACATTTCAACCTAACAATCGTCGCCGGGCGAAGACGCATGGCTTTCGCGCCCGGATGGCGACCAAGAATGGCCGTCTGGTACTCAAGCGTCGCCGCGCTAAAGGGCGCAAGCGCCTCACGCCGTCGCACTATTGATACCGCCGTAGGCCGTTTGTCCAAACCAATACATCTGCGCGCTTCGGAAGAGTTTCGCCGCGTCTACGCCAGTGGGAGACGTTATGATGGCCGCTTGATGACGGCTTTCGTGCAGGCTAACGATTTGCAGCATCATCGATTGGGCATCACGGCGTCGCGTAAGGCGACAGGCAATGCGGTGGAGCGAAATCGCGCGAAGCGATTGCTGCGCGAGACGTTTCGCCTGAGCGCCTCGGAGCTGAACCGCCTGAACGCCAGGTATGACTGGGTGCTCAACGCCAAGCGCTCCCTGTTGCGCGAGAAGCTTTCAGCGCCCCTGGAAGAGTTTCAAAGAATCATTGCCCGCGCCGAAATTGATGAGGGCAGCATCAGAGTAGAGACAGGGCGGTGATAGCTGTGAGGACTATTCTAGTCACCCTCTTGAAGTTTTATAAAGCGGCCATTTCGCCCCTGCTTCCGCCCTCGTGCCGCTTCTCGCCGACCTGCTCGGAGTATGCGCGCGAAGCCATTGAGCGTCATGGCGCATTGCGCGGGACCTGGATGGGCGCACGCAGGCTCTTGCGCTGCCATCCGTTTCATCCGGGCGGATACGATCCGGTCAAGTGAAGAGCGAAGAGAATAGCAGTCAGTTTTTCAGATTCTCATTGGAAGGCAGCTTGGTAGTTTAAAATCACATGCAACAAAGGCGTTTCGTTCTCGCTCTTATAATCTCGGCGGCGATACTTTTCGGGTGGAGCTTTATACAGCGTCGTTACTACCCTGTTCAGCCTCAATCGCAGAGCAACGCTAATACTTCTACGGCACAGCAGCCAACGCCTTCTCCGTCAGCGCAAGCCACCGATACCTCGCTCAATCAACAAGCGCCGCAGACCGCAGCGCCTGCAACATCTTCGCCGCAGGATGTTACGCCGCCGCGAACAGTTTCCATCAAGACGCCTCTCTATGAGGTCAAGCTGAATAACCGTGGCGCTGTTGCGACCAGCTGGATTCTAAGGTCGCTCCCGCCGGAGAATGGAAGTCCGGGACGTGCCCTGCACTCCGTGGCGAGCACTAAGGAGAACCCGCAGCCTCTTGAGCTAATCCCCCAAGGGACTGATCGAGGATACGCCACGTTGCAGATCGTCACCGGAGACGATGGCCTCGATCCGCTACTCGCTTCCAGAAATTATCAGCTTAAGGGAGCGGAAGCAGAAAGCGGTGATGTCAGTCTCGATCTGGGGCCGGGCAGGCCGCAGCAGCAGACCGTCGAATTCATTTTGCAGGACGCGGCGACGGGACTGAGCGTCGTCAAGAAT
>DASQYE010000684.1:0-3635 GCA_035639355.1 Pyrinomonadaceae bacterium | reverse complement strand
CAAGACCTATCACATCAAGAACAACATCATCAAAAGCCTCGACCCGGAAGTGACCATCGTCAAGAATTCGCTCGGCTTTCGCGGACAAAATCCGCCGTCCGATTTCGACAAGTACCTGACGCTCGTTACCATCGGCGGCAGCACGACCCAGTGTTTCTTTCTCAACGAGGACCAGACGTGGACGGCCCGCCTCGGGAAGAAGCTTGAGGGCTCGGCCGAACCGCTGTGGATCAACAATGCCGGACTCGACGGCCACTCGACGCACGGCCATCTGGTCTTGCTCGAAGATTTCATAGTCCCCCTGCATCCGAAAGTCGCTCTGTTTCTGGTCGGCGCAAACGATGTCGCCATCGGCTCGATGTCGGAGTGGGACGCCGAGAACGTCAAAAGCGGCATCCACTTTGAATCCACAAAGGCTTTCGTCAAATCCGTCTCCGCCTATAGCGAGGTGGCCGCGCTCTTACTAAACATGTACCGCAGCTTCACGGCCTACCAGGCGGGCCTCACGCATCATCAGGTAGACCTCAAGAGCCAGGGTTACAGGGACGTTTCCGAGGAAGAAGAGCGCCAGTATATCGCCGGGCATACCACGCAGTACTTGAAAGGCTACGAGACTCGTTTGAGACGCATCGTGGAGGTCTCCCGCAAGGCCGGAATCGAGCCCGTCTTCGTCACCCAGCCGCTCTTGGTAGGGTTCGGCACGGACGACGTGACGGGCGTAGACCTGTCGCGGGTCAGGACGGAAGGGCCGGAGCAGAACGGGAAAATGTACTGGGACTTGCTGGAGGTCTACAACGAAGTAACTAGACGTGTGGGACGCGAAAACGGTATTCTGGTTATCGATTTGGCGAGGGAATTGCCAAAGACTTCACGTTATTTCTATGACTTCATTCATTACACTCCCCAGGGCGCTGAGGCCATCGCCACGATTATTCACAAATCGCTCTGCCCCGTATTGCAAACCAGATACCCGCAATACAGGGCGCAGCCGTGCGCCGTCAAGTGACGCGCGCGCGCTCATACCCGGTTTCCAGATCAACCGTAGGGCGTCCCATATTCAAGCTTGAGCAGGAGGAAGAGAGATGTCTTTATTGATGGAGTTGTGGGCTTTCTTACGCGAGCGGAAAAAGTTCTGGCTCTTGCCGATCATCTTGACGATGTTGCTGTTCGGGGCGTTGATGGTCTTCGCGCAGAGTTCCGCCCTGGCGCCTTTCATCTATACGCTTTTTTAGCTCTGGGGACTGCTTCTTCCAATTCGGCAGAAAGGAGGGCGGATGATCGGGACGAGCGCACGCTTGCGTGAGCGGCTGGCGGACATTTACGAGCTGGGCGATACGAAGAACGCGCGGCGCAACCTTCCCATGGAAGGGCTTCGCGGCCTTGCCGTGACGCTTGTCTTCTTCGTTCATTATCACGCCCTCTTTAGCGTCTGGGCCGGGCGGGGCTCCTTCACCTTCGAGGTCTCCAACTTTTTAGGCACTATCGGCCTCGTCGGCGTCGATCTCTTTTTCGTCCTCAGCGGCTATCTCATCTACGGGCTGGTGTTCGCAAAGCCGACCCGCTACGGGACGTTCATCAAACGGCGGATTCAACGCATCTACCCGACGTTCCTTTTCGTACTCGCCGTCTACATACTACTCTCGGCGCTGTTTCCGGCCGAAAACAGGATTCCCTCCGGGCCGCTCTCCGCCCTGTTCTATATCTTGCAGAACGTACTACTGCTGCCCGGACTCCTAAATATCAAGCCGATCATTACCGTCGCCTGGTCTTTGAGCTACGAGTTCTTTTACTACCTTTTGATTCCTTTCCTCGTCGCCGTGCTCGGCATGAGGCGCTGGCCCGCCTCGCTCCGCGTGCTCTTCTTCCTGTCGCTGTCCGCACTCTACACTGTTTACTGCCTGGTCGGCGCACACTCTCGCATTCACCTCATAATGTTTATCTCCGGCATACTGCTTTTCGAGGCCATGCACACCTACAGGCTCGCCGCTAGTGGCACGCCGCGCCTCGATTACTTGGCGCTCGTCGTACTGCTTTTGACGTTCCCCTTGATTTACATCATCACTGACCATCCGAACCTGTTGCCCTTTCTCGCAGGCGAAGGCGAGATAAAAGATATCTACCGCGTCCTGGTGCTCTACGTAAGCTTCTGGCTTTTCACTTTGGCCGCGTTCAATTCCCGGTCTTTATTGAAGAGGATGTTTTCGTGGACGCCGCTCAGATGGCTCGGCAACATGAGCTACTCTTACTATCTGATTCACAGCCTGACGCTCAAGGGCCTCGCGCTTGTGATGTTGCGCATCGGCCTGCCGTCTCCTCTGGCGACCATAGCTTTCTGGCTCGGCCTGCCAGTCTTCTTTTTCATGACGCTTATAAGCTCGACACTGCTTTTCATAATGGTCGAAAAACGGTTCTCGATCATGCGCCCGGCATCGCAGCCCTCAAAGGTTGACGCCGCTCCTGGCAGCGAAGGAGCGCTCGCTGCTGCTGCAACGGCCGCTCCTGCGCCGGAGGTGAACGTGCATCAAATGGGCGGAGCGTGGCAGGGCGTACCCGATTCGGAACGGCTCGCAAACCGGTAGAGCGCCCGGCGGCATTGATGACGGATTATGCAAGAGCGCGCAGAAACACTCCGGCCGGTCGCCGCAGAAGAGGCCGGGAAGCAGAAGGCAATCGAAGCGCCTCTGCGCATTCTGATCGTGGGCCCGTCGCTTGATCTGGTCGGCGGGCAAGCAAGACAGGCCGCACGATTGCTCACGCACCTACGCGAGGAGCCCTCGCTCGAAGTCTCTTTCATGCAGGTCACCCCGCGCTTGCCGGGCGTCCTGGCGAAGTTGCAGAAGATCAAATACCTGCGCACGCTCCTCAACACTCTGCTCTACTGGGCCCAGCTGCTCGCGCGCGTCCGAAGCTACGACGTGATACACGTTTTCTCGGCCTCTTACTATTCCTATCTGCTATCGGCCGCGCCCGCAATCATCATCGGCAGGCTCTACGGTAAAAAGACCGTCCTCAACTACCGCAGCGGTGAGGCCGAAGACCACTTGCAAAACTGGCGCTGGACAGCCCTGCCGACCATTCGCTGGGCGGACGCGATCGTCGTGCCATCGGGCTACCTGGTCGATGTCTTCGCGCGCTTCGGTCTACGGGCGCGCGCCATCTTCAACATCATAGAGCTTGACCGCTTCCGCTTCCGAGAGCGCCGCCCCTTGCGCCCTGTCTTCCTCACCAGCCGTCTTCTGGAACCCCTCTACAACGTCGGCTGTGCGCTGCGCGCCTTCGCGCTCATCCAAAAAAGGTTTCCCGATGCAAGCCTCGTGGTCGCGGGCGACGGCCCGCAACGCGCTGAGCTGGAAAAGCTCGCGCGTGAGCTGAACCTGCGCAATACGGAATTTATCGGGGGCATCCCTTTTGAAAAAATGGCCGCGTTGTGCGACCGCGCTGACATCTACTTGAACGCCCCGAACCTGGACAATATGCCTAGCTCGATCACGGAATGCCTCGCCTCCGGAATGCCCGTCGTGACCACGAACGCCGGCGGCATCCCTTACATAGTCAAACACGAAGAGACCTGTCTGATGGTGGAGCGCAACGACCACGAAGCGATGGCGGCGGCCGCGATACGCCTTTTGGAGGAT
>DASQYE010000683.1:0-3739 GCA_035639355.1 Pyrinomonadaceae bacterium | reverse complement strand
CACTACCTGGTGGCGTCGCGGCGGGCGACCATCGTCAGCGCAAAACCTGAGCCGGATCGTTTCGCGCGCCCAATTCTAGCGGTCGATCTCGTTCACGGTCAAGCTTGCTCTCCGAAACGATCCAGCAGAAAAGGAAGAGCGGCTTTCAGTGCGCGCGCGCGATGGCTGATGCTCTGTTTGATCTCCGGGGGCAACTCGCCGAAGCTTTTGTCATAGCCGTCTGGCACAAAGATAGGATCGTAGCCGAACCCGCCACGGCCGCGCGGCGCATGACTTATCCGCCCTTCGCAGGCCCCTGTATAGAGCGCGCATAGCTTTGCCGTGCTATCTGCGATCGCAACGACGCAGACGAAGCGAGCGCGCCGTTCTGCGTCGAGAGTGCGCGCGAGAGCGTCTAGCAGCAGTTCTATGCGTTCGGCGTCGGTCGCGCCCGCGCCTCCGTAGCGAGCGGAAAGGACGCCGGGCGCGCCTCCTAGAGCTTCTACTTCGAGGCCGGAATCGTCCGCCAGCGTCCAGCATCCCGTCTGGGCGGCGTAGTCCCTTGCCTTGATCGCGGCGTTTTCCTCAAAGGTCGAGCCCGTTTCTTCTACCTCCTGAGTCAAAGGAAACTCCGCCAGGCTTCGCAGCCGCAGAGGGAGAGGCCCGATCAGCGATTCAATCTCGCTCACTTTGCCGGGGTTGCGTGTGGCGATCAGTAGTTCAGGCGGCATCCAGTGTCAAAATCATCGGGCCAAAGTCGCGCAACGATTAGGCGCGGCGCGCGCGCCTTTGGGATTGTACAGGAATTTTTGCAAGAGGAGCGACTTAACGCTTACAATCAAATGGGAGCATGTGCGGACCAAAGAAATATTCGCATGATTGTAGACGCCAGAAATACGAGCGTGACGAGAAAAGGGATGGAACAAGCAAAGTCTTCAGGGTTTAAGACGGCCCACGACGCCCGAGACAACTTTCGTAACGATGGCCCGGCCCACGAGCTGGGTCTGTGGCTCCGCGCGCTCGGAAGCTTCTTTCAGGTACAGAATCATCCGACGGCCAATACGGATCAGGCTGAAGCACTGGCGCGCGACTGGGCCAGCGAAACCCGCATCGTGCGCAGGGTATTATTGCGTTGCGCTCAACTGTCTTACAGTCTGCTGAGCCCGTGCGGTAATACGGAGGACGCTCTCTTCGACGATGAAAAGGTTGCTGTTCCAGCCGTCGCCTCCTCGTCGGCAACCTTTCATTCGGAGGCGCTGGCAGACGCCTCGGATCGTTCATACATGAAGCTAGGCGAAGCGCTCAAAGATACGCTCGCGGTCTGCGAATCGTTGCTTGAGAATCGGTCTGTGAACCTGCATGCCTGGTCCAGCCTGGGTAAAACGTTGACGCGCCAGCTGGAGCATCTGGAGGCGGCTAAGGCCGTGATGCGGACAGAGCATCATTACTCGACCGCGAACTTGCAGGATTCGCTGGTCTCTCTCTCTCGGCGCGCCACAGTGCCCGACGCATTCGGCCCCGATCTGCTGATAATATTCACGGAGCTGGCGCGGCTGTTGAGACGATTGGAATTCATCGAAAACCTGCTCAAGCGCGATCAGCCGCTCAAGCAGACGCTGCCCGTTTTCGCTCTCCTTTATGAGGGCGCGCGCTGGTTAATGCAGTTTATAGAGGGCTGCATAGCGCGCGCGGAAGGATTGGATCAAGCCGTGCTGGACGAGCTGGATGTCACAAACTACGCTATGGTGATGGAGTTGCGCAGGGTTTATTCGCAGGAGCTGGTCGGATTGACGGCCCTACGGCAAGCGCCCGCGATCTACGCCAGGGTGGAGACCGCGCATGGTCTTCTCAACAACTGTTTCCAGCAGTCTACTACGGGGCTGGCACAGTTGTTTGATCCGGCGCTGGATGGCGCACGCCTCTTCGATACTTTCCAGACCAAGCTTGAGCAGGCCGTAGCGCTGCGCCGCGACCTCTGGCTGCTGCTCCAGCTCGTGCAGCTCGCCGAGCGCGAGCGCGACGAGCACCCGGTCTCACAACTCGTCGCCAGACTCGACGCATTCCGCGACGCGAGTATGCGTTACCTGATGTACAAAGACTGGGAAGCGTGCGAGCGTTTCATGGAAGAGGTTGCGGCGGCTCGCGGCGCGATCGAGCTGACGCCCGTCCTACATCGCTTCGGCGCGTACCTTGAGACTTTATTCAACCAGGTCAACATGCGCTCGGTGCTGGCAGGCTACGCCTTCGACTATCCGAAGCTCGAAAACTCTTGACGCCGCGCCCTTGCAAAGCTCAAGCGTTGAGCAGGGGAAGCTCCGGGGCGCTCCTCTGATCGAGCCGGCATCCCTCAAGGTGCTGGGCCCGCCCGAGTCTCGGGAGCGAACTGGGCGACGAGCGAGCCGAACTGTCCGAAAGAGGAGCGCGTCGTCCTCTCGAAGCCTCCCTCGACCAGTCGCGTTGCGCTGACGGCGTAAGGGAGTTGTCCGAGCGAGCGCTCAAACTCCGTCTCCCTGAATGGCTGAGCGCTCGCCCCGCGTTGGCTTGCGATGGCCGCGATAAAGGAGCGCGCAGAGCTTTTATCTTCAGTATAAGTAAGTGCGCCGGCCGGATTGTTCATCGATGCGAGCCGTGCCGCTTCCTTGAAGGCGATGGCACCGCCCAGCGTCTGATCTACGGTTCTCGCTTCCAGGCAGCGACGCACCTGTGCCGCCGCTCCCATGATAAGGCGGCCGGCGATGAAGCTGGCCGCGCCGCGCTCCTCATCGGCCGAAACCATCATCAGAGCGTCGCCAACACGCTCCGTCCGAGTCGCCGCGCCGAGACGCCTGGCGACCACGTCTCGCAAACTCTTTTCATCGCGGACTTCGACGACCACAATGGTGCTTGCGCCCGTATCGTCAAGCCGCGCCGTAACCATCTCCGGGCCAACGGCGCGCAAGAATAGCTCCGGGTCTTCGATGCCGTATGGCTTGAGCATCGAATTGAAAAGCTGCGTCACGACGAAAGCGCTTGCCGTATCAAGTTGCGAGGCGAGAGCACCCCTCATGCCACGCCATGCCGCCTCAGGATCGCGCGCCGAGTAGCGTGACATGGAATAGGTGTCGGCCGGCAGGAGCGTAGCTGCTTCAAGCGTCTGACGGTCAGGCAAGGACAGTTGATCGCCGAGTCGCGCCGCCACGCCGTTTCTGATAGAGAGAAGATAGCGATCTTCTATAATTCCGCCCGTCATACGAGCGCTCCAGCCTGCGCTGCCGGGTATTTTGCTGACCAGCTGCGGCAATAGCACTGCCAGCGCGCTTTGTACCCGCGCGTCTTCCGAAATCTGCGCGGCATAAAGCTTAGCCGCGACCTCCAGGAGTCGCGCCGTGCCCGTCGCCGAAACAAATCCGAAGGCGAGCGCCCCATGACCCGCCACGCGCTCGCGCATCACTTCGATCTGTGCATCACCGGCCAGGTTCTGGCGCTCGCCCCGCCTGACGGCGAGACACGCGCGCACGGCCGCTTCGTCATTGCCTAAGACGGCGACGCTATCCACGATCGCCGCGATAATGCGTCGCCCCCCCGTGGGCGAGCTCCATGTGATAAATTCTGTTCCGTCTTCCTGCCTGCGCTCTACGCGCGGCTCGCCGTAAGCGCGCAGCGCGAAATCGCCGATTCGCTTCTCGATGAGCGCGCGCGCCCGCCCGGAGCTGGTGTGCGTCTCTACGACCACCGCGTAAAGCGGCTTGAGCTTTAAGGTATCGCCCGCGTCTGCGGCGTC
>DASQYE010000682.1:0-6302 GCA_035639355.1 Pyrinomonadaceae bacterium | reverse complement strand
CTGCAAAACCGTGCCGAGCGTGTAGTACGCTTCCGGGTAGTCTCGCTTCGCCAAGATCGCCGCCCTGAAGCTGGCCGCCGCCTCGTCCAGCTTCGATTGCTGCAAGAGGACGACGCCGAGCGTGTAATGCGCTTCGGGCAGGGTCTTGGGTTGCAGGGCGATGGCCCTCTTCAGCTCGGCCACGGCTTCGTCGAGCGCATCCCTTTGCTTGAGTGCGAGCGCCAGGTTGTAATGGGCCTCAGCATCGTCGGGCGCAAGCGCCAGGAGCTTTCGATACTCGGCGACAGCCGCCGCGTAATCGCTTTTCTGAATCAGCGCCATGCCCAGATTGTGATGGGCCACAAGATTGCCGGGCTCAAGCTTGAGCGCGGCGTTGAACTCAGCGATGGCCCCTTCGGGGTCGCGCTTCTGTACCAGCGCCAGCCCGAGGTCATTGTGCGCCTCTACGAAGTCGGGCTTGAGGCGGACTACTTCGCGGAAAGCCTCTATCGCCCCGTCCGTATTGTCATCCTGTTGCAGCACCCGTCCCAGGGCATGACGCGCCTCGACAAGTTGCGGCGAAAGCTTGACGGCTGTTTCCAGCTCGGCGGCGGCCGCCCTCAGGTCGCCGTTTTTCTGTAAGGCCAGCCCCAGGTAGTAATGAGCGTTGGTGTGATCGGGCATCAACCGGGCGGCGGCCGAGAGCGCCTCTATAGCGCCACTCGCATCACCGGCAAACCAGCGGGCAGCGCCAAGGTAATACTGCGCTTCGCCGAAGTCCGGTTTGAGCTTGACCGCCGCCTCGAATTCCGCGATTGCCTCTCGCAAAGAGCCCTTGACGCCGAGCGCGTATCCTAAATACGAACGAGCTTCGGGCGCGTCGGGTTTGAGGCGCACGGCCTCGCGGAATTCCAACAGGGCCGCATCAATATTCCCTTTCTGTTGCAGGGCCGCGCCGAGCAGCATGCGCGCCTCGGCTTCAACGGGTTTGAGCGAAGCGGCCCGCTTAAAAGCGGCTATCGCGCCGTCCACGTCATTGGATTGTTGCAGCGCCGCGCCGAGCCCCAGCTGAGCTTCATAGAGGGTCGAATCAAGCTGCACGGCTTTGCGAAAAGCATCTGTCGCGGCCCTTACGTTTCCCTTTCTGGCCAGCGCGATGCCGAGCGCGTTATGAGCATCGGCGGAGCCCGGATTGAGCCTTGTCGCCAGCGCCAGCTCCGTAATCGCGGCGTCCAGCTGCTGCCGCTCTAAAAGGGCGACTCCCTTTTCGTAGTGCTGCTCGGCTACCCGCGTCGGCTTCTGTTTTTGGCCTTCGACCGCCACACACAACAGCAGGGCGGCCAGGACGAGCCGGAGGGCGCGAAAGTTTAAGCTTGAAAATCGCATCTACTTCTTGAAGGATGTCGCGCGGACGATTCCGGCCCCCTCTTTGACAAAGATGAGCTGGTTGGCGGCGACGTTATTGAGCGTCTCTGTCTGGCCGCCGGGCCAGCGTATCTCTATTGATTTCACCTTCTGATTTCGGCCTATGCCGAAATGGACGCGCAGATCGTTTTGCGAATAATAGCTGCCGCCGCTACGCACCTCGTCAATCTGTACGGCGTCCTCCGTCACGCATTTGATGCGCGCGCCGATGCCGTCGCGGTTGGATTTCGTGCCGATAGTCCTGATCTTAATCCAGTTGTTTTGATTGACCGTTTCGGCATGAAGCAGCTCGGGCACGGCGTTGACCGGATTGATTAGAATGTCTATGCGCCCGTCGTTGTCGTAGTCGCCGAAGGCGCAGCCGCGCGACGGCGTGGGCTCGATGACTGCGCCCCCGGCCTCCGCCGAGACATCCGCGAAGCGACCGTTGCGCAGGTTTCGATAGAGCACTTTGCGCTGCGCGTACCCGGCTTCGGTCGTCAGCCGCCCGACCTCGGGGTAGACGTGGCCGTTGACCAGAAACAGGTCTAGCCAACCGTCATTATCGACATCTACGAACCCGCAGCCCCAGCCGAGCCAGCGCGTATTGACGCCGACGCCCGACGGAAACGTCACGTCATCGAAAACGCCCTTGCCGACGTTGTGATAGAGCGAGGACGTATCGCCAGAGAAGTTGGTCTTGAATATGTCGAGCCAGCCGTCGCGGTCGTAGTCGCCGGCCGTCACGCCCATGCCCGCCTGTGGCTTGCCGTCAATGCTGAAAGCGCAGCCCGCCTCGATTCCGGTGTCCGTGAAAGTGCCGTTCTTATTATTGTGATAAAGAGCGGCGGGGGATGAATCGTTCGCCACGTAGATGTCTGGCCAGCCGTCGTTATCGAAATCGGCGACGAGCACGCCCAGGCTATAGGTGCCGTTCGCCTTCGTGATGCCGGCTTTCTCCGATACGTCCGTGAATGTGCCGTCGCCGTTACCGTGATAAAGCGTATTGACCCCGCCCGCCAGGCCCGGCGGGCCGCACGCGACCATCACGCCTTTATAAAGACACGGCCCGGCTTCCGGGAGCGGCGCGCTCTTCAAGTCAAGATCGATGTAGCTGGCGACGAACAAATCCAGGCGGCCGTCGCGGTCATAATCCAGAAAGGCGCTGCCCGAGCCCCATCGCGTGCGATTATTGGCGACCCCGGCTTTTTCCGCGACTTCCGCAAACGTGCCATCGCCGTTGTTGCGATAGAGTGCGTTCTTGCCGAAACCGCTGATGAAGATGTCCGTGTAGCCGTCCGAGTCGTAATCGCCTATGCACACGCTCTGTCCCCAGCCGGAACGGAAGAGCCCGGCCTTCTGTGTCACGTCCGTGAATGTCGAATCGCGGTTATTACGGTAGAGTCGATTGGTCGGAGGCGTCGCGCCCTTGAAGCCGTCGAGCCGCGTGCCGTTGACCAGAAAAATGTCTTCCCAGCCGTCGTTGTCATAATCAATAAAGGCCGCGCCGCTCCCGGTCGTTTCCAGCAGGTATCTATTCTTGTGCTCGTCGCCGTAAACGGTCTTCGTAGTGATGCCCGCTTTGCCCGCCACGTTGACGAACGTTACGCCTAGAGCGTCCCCGGTCGATGCGCTCGCGGCCGTCTGAGGAATCGCAGGCACACAACAAAGGAGCAGGTATGATAAGACTCCGCGCGCTGCTCGAAACAAGAGCTTCTTCATTACCGGAATTATTTACTGAATATTCGGTGGCCGCTCATGTGCCAGGCGTCCTGTCCCCGTCATGAGCGTGGGCACGCGCCGCTTTCGCGGGCGCTAGTCCCTCTTGAAGCGCAGATGATACAGGGTGGCGACCCGAAATCAAAATACACGCCGCAGGCCTGTCCGCCGCACGCGATCCGCGCTTGAAAGAGTCGGAGACGGCCTTCTCTGTCGGGCCTGCTGCCGCCGCACACGTCGGAGCGTCGTCTCGGGATGGCGCTCGGTCGCAAATCCTCCGGTTGCCCTTTCCGATGGAGGCGGGCTACATTTAGGGGACGCGCTATACGATGCAAGAGGGTGCGGCCGTTTTCCGAAAGCCGCATATGTGATTCTACAGGCATCGACCCGGCTTTGTGTCCTTCGATCAGGACGTGGCTTTGATGGAGGGGATGGAGGGGTGGAATGAGTCTGAACGTTCTCGTTCGGAACAACGTGAAGGTGTTGGGCCACGGCACACAACCCATGCTGTTCGCACATGGTTTTGGGTGCGACCAGAACATGTGGCGTTTCCTGACGCCTGCTTTCGAGAACGACTATCGCATCGTCCTGTTCGATTATGTAGGGTCGGGAAAGTCTGACCTGCGCGCCTACAGCGCGGAGCGCTACGGCAGCCTTAACGGCTATGCGCAGGATGTGCTGGACATCTGCACGGAGATGGATTTGGAGAACGTAGTCTTCGTGGGGCATTCCGTGAGCACAGTGGTCGGGATGCTGGCCGCTATCCGCGAGCCGGAGCGTTTCGACCGCCTGATACTGGTCTGCCCGTCGCCCCGTTATATAAACGATCCGCCCGACTACGTAGGCGGCTTCGAGCGCGCGGACATAGAAGGGCTGCTGGACGTGATGGAGAAGAACTATATCGGCTGGGCCAGGTTCCTAGCGCCCGTCGTGATGAAGAATCCGGAGCGGCCCGAGCTCGCGCGCGAGCTGGAAGAGAGCTTCTGCTCCACCGACCCGAAGATCGCGCGCCAGTTCGCGGAGGCCACCTTCTTTTCCGATAACCGCAACGATTTGCCGTCGGTTAAAATTCCGTCGCTCATAATGCAGTGCTCCGAAGACGCCATCGCCCCGCTTGAGGTGGGCGACTACGTCCACCGACATTTGCCCGAAAGCACTCTGCGCGTGATGAAGGCCACGGGCCATTGCCCGCACATGAGCCACCCCGAAGAGACCATACAGGTTATCAAGGAGTATCTGGCCGCCGAGGGCGCTTAGCGGAAGCGCGCCGCGCGCGTTTCAGACCGTGACTATCGTGGACGACCTGCTCAATACCGCACCATGCGGCTTCCTGGTATTCGCAGACGATGGCAAGATCATGATGGTCAACGCCACGCTGCTCGATCTGCTCGGGCATGAGCCGGACGAGTTGCTGGGGCGGCACGTCGAAACCATCCTGACAATCGCCGGCCGCATCTTTTATCAAACCCACTTCTTCCCGCTCCTGAAGCTGCACGGCAGAGTAGACGAGATATATCTTTCGCTGCGTTCAAAGGGCGGGGCGGAAGTGCCCGTGCTCGTCAACGCCGTGCGCCGCGAGCGAGAGGGGACGGTCGGCTACCATTGCGTCTTCGTCCCCATGCGCCAGCGCAACCAGTACGAAGACGAGATTCTTCAGGCGAAGAAGACGGCCGAAGAGGCGACTCGCGCCAAGGACGAATTCTTAGCCATAGTCTCGCACGAGCTGCGCACGCCGCTGACGGCGATGCTCGGATGGGCGCGGATGTTGCAAACGGGAGAGCTTGACCAGGCCACGGCGAAACGCGCGGTCGATGCCATAGAGCGAAACGCGGAGTCGCAGGCGCAGCTCATCGAAGACCTGCTGGATTTCTCGCGTATCATCTCGGGCAAGCTGCGCCTCGAAGTGGGCCCGCTTGAATTGGCATCCGTCATAGAAGCGGCCATAGAGGTAGTTCGCCCCTCGGCGGACGCCAAGGGCATCAGGCTGCAAGCAATACTAGACCCCACGCCGGGCCCATCTCCGGCGATGCCGAACGCCTGCAACAAGTCTTGTGGAACTTGATCTCGAACGCCATCAAGTTTACGCCTGAGGGAGGGCGCGTTCAGGTTCGTCTAGCGCGCATCAATTCAAGCGTCGAGATTAGTGTGAGCGATACGGGCCAGGGTATCAGCCCGGAGTTTCTGCCCTACGTATTTGAACGCTTTCGCCAGGCCGATCACACGACGACCAGACGGCATGGCGGTCTGGGGCTGGGAATGGCGATCACGCGTCACCTTGTAGAATTGCACGGCGGAACCATCAGCGCACACAGCCCCGGCGAAGGCCAGGGCGCGACCTTCACGCTCAGATTGCCCGTGATGACCCTTCACAACCGGGAACGCTCGGCGACGGTCGATGCCGAGCAGCAACACTTCACAGATGAATATGACGCGCAGCTCGCCGAGCTGCCGAGGCTTGACGGCGTGCATGTGCTAGTTGTTGACGACGAGCGCGACGCGCGCGAATTGTTGACGACGGTGCTCATGCAAAGCGGGGCCGAGGTGACTGCCGTGGCGACGGTTGCCGAGGCGCTTGAAAAGCTGCGGCTGGTGAAACCGGACTTGCTCGTGAGCGACATCGCGATGCCGAACGAGGACGGGTATTCCCTGATTCGCAAGGTGCGGTCATTAGGGAAGGCGCAGGGAGGAAGAATCCCGGCCATCGCGCTGACGGCGCACGCCAGGTCGTCGGATCGTATGCGAGTCCTCTCGGCGGGCTATCAGATGCATGTGCCCAAGCCGGTGGAGCCGGCCGAGCTGGTCATCGTCGTCGCAAACATCACCAATCGGGGTCAAAGCCTCTGACCGAAGAATCGCGCTCAACGAACGCCTGCGCCTCCTGGCCCACCGGCCGGATTTCTTCTATCCTCTGTGTTTCTCGGCTCGTCATTTGAAGGGAGCGCCCGGCCTTCGCTAATTAAGATTGGCGAAGGCCGGGCGCTCTCGGTCGAAGCAGGGACAGTCTTTAGAAAGCCCTGAAATTGAGGATTTGCTGCAAGATGGCGGCCAGTATGTTCACCGTGCCGTTGGAGTTGCTGCCATACCGGGAGCGGCTGTTATAGCCATCCTCATAGCCGCGCCGGAAGCCCTCGCGGAAGTAGTAGCGGTACTCGTTCGAGTCAACGTAAGACCCGTTATAGCCCGCGCTCCCGTAGGCGGCG
>DASQYE010000681.1:0-3018 GCA_035639355.1 Pyrinomonadaceae bacterium | reverse complement strand
TATTTTAGATAAAAATCAGCTTCCTGCTACAGGTCTACTGGGCCTGCCTCTCAGGAAAAGATTCGGCGGGAGAGATGGTTCAGCTAATATCTTAAGCAAGATACGCTTGTAAGACAAATCGCGGCGAGAAAAGGTTGCCTCTTCACAGGCAAGCGTTTTCTCGCCGCTGCGGGGAAAGAATCTATTTTTGAAGCAGAAAAGATCGCTGCGGGTCGTTACGTAACCCTTGGATTGTACGCCCAGGCGAGACGCCTGGGCGCACACCTGCATGAACGACCCGGTAGGTTGGCCCGGACAGTGACTTAAGACTAATCGGCCCTCAAAGCGATCGAGGGGTCAACGCGTGCCGCACGCCACGCCGGTATCCAGCAGGCGATCATGGACACGCCCGCCAGCAGCGCTATCACGCAGAAGTATGTGACCGGGTCGAGCCGCGAGACGCCGAACAGCAGCGAGACGATGGCTTGGCTCGCGACCAACGCTCCGCTCAGCCCTATCACTACGCCGAGCCCTGTGAGCGTCATCCCCTGTCGAACCACCAGCGCCAGGATGTTGCCGCGCGATGCGCCCAGCGCCAGCCGCACACCTATCTCGCGCGTTCGCTCGGTGACGCTGCCGGAGAGCACGCCATAGATGCCCGTGGCGGCGAGCACCAGCGCCACGATGCCGAACGCCTCGAACAGTATCAGTGCGAAGCGTCGCTCGGCCGCCGACGCCGCGAGCAGGTCGTCCATGGTGGCGACACGCACGATCGGCTGATCCTTGTCCACAGACCAGATAGCGTTTCTGATGGACGGTGCAAGCGCCGCCACCTCGCCGCGCGCGCGTACCACCAGCGACATGGCCTTCTCCGCGAAGCGCCATTGCGCGGTCGTGATATACGCCGCATCGGGTTGATTCACCGCGAGCGAGGTCTGCTTCACGTCGCCGACCACTCCGACGACCATGTCCCAGGGCCCTTCGTTGGGACCTATGTGTAGACGCTGGCCGATGGGGTCTTGGCCTGGGAACCTGCGCTTCGCAAGCGATTCGCTAATCAGAACGGCCACGGGCGCGCCGGCCACGTCGTGCGCGTCGAGCAGGCGGCCGCTCTTGAGCGGGATGCCCATCGTTTCTATATAGCCGGGAGTCACCACATATAGAAACGCACTGTGATTTTCCTCCGGGGCCGGGTTCGACTCGAAGTGCACGCCGTACTCGTCCGTGTCGCCGCTCAGCGGCAACTGGCTGGTGAAAGCCGCCGCAGTGACGCCCGGAACCTGTTGTACAGCTCCCAGCGCCTGCTCGAAGAACCGATGCGTCGCGCTGTCGTCGTCGAACCTATGACCGGCCGCCTGCACCTGCATCGTGAGCAGGTGGGAAGCATCGAATCCGGGAGCGACTGAAAACAGTCGCTCAAGGCTGCGCAACAACAGCCCCGCGCTCACCAGCAGCACGAGGGCGAGCGCCACCTGCGCGACGACGAGCGTACGGCGCGTCAATTGATGACTGCCGGCGGTGCGCCCTGAGCTGTGTTGCAGGTCTCCTTGAAGATCGTTGCGCGACGCGTGCAGCGCCGGAACCAGCCCGACCGCCAGGCCGACCAGCGTAGTGATGCCGAGTGCGAAGGCGAATACCGCTCCGTCTATGCCGATTGCATTCACACGCGGCAGCCCCGACGGACTGAGCGCCACCAACGCGCCTACGCCGTACTCCGCCACGAGCATCCCTAGAGCGCCGCCCGCAACTGCGAGCAGCAGACTCTCCGTCAGCAGCTGCCGGATCAATCTGGTTCGTCCAGCGCCAAGCGCCGCGCGGATGGCGAATTCGCCGCGCCGCTGTGCGCCGCGCGCGAGCAGCAGATTCGTCACGTTGACACACGCGATCAGTAACACCAGCATGACCGCGCCGAGGACGGCCAGCAGCGCCGGCCTGACGCCGCGCGTGATGTCGTCCTGAAGCGAATTGACGCTGAGCCCCTGCTTGAGGGAAGCCCAGGCTGGCCTCGCAAACTCCGGCACAGGTGTGTTCGTTATCACGTCTAGCTCGCGCCTGGCTTGCTCCGTCCCGACGCCAGGCCGCAGCCGCCCCACCATGCGCAAGTGATGCCCCCACGCCACCCCCTGTGACATGTCGTATTGTAGCGTCGTCCACAGCTCAGCCCTTGACGCGAGCACGTTCTCGAAACCACGCGGCATGACTCCGATGACGGAATAGGCGTCGTCGTCCAGGGTGATCTGGCGACCTATGATCGTGCGGTCACCGCCGAAGCGCCGCTGCCACAGCCCATCGCTGAGGATCGCCACCCTGGGGCCCTTGAGCCGGTCTTCCGCCGAATCGAAGTCGCGTCCAAGTGCCGGCGGCACGCCCAGCACACGAAAGTAGCTCGCACTCACGCGCTGTCCTTCGAGTCGCTCGGGCTCGGCCGGCCCCGTCATGGTCGGCTGCCATGATTTCATCACGGCGAGCGCGTCGAAGGAATGACTCCGCTCGACCACTTCGCGATAGGTGCCGAATGTTATGTCGGCGCGCGAGCCGTCGGTGTACATGTCCCAGATCATAGTGACCTGTCCGGCCTGCGGATACGGCAACGACTCGAACAGGATTGGGTTCACCGCGCTAAAGATCGCCGTGCTCGCGCCGATTCCCAACGCCAGTGTCAGCACGGCAACAAACGTGAAGCCGGGCTTCTTCCACAGCACCCTCAGCCCGTACCAGAGGTCTTGCCAGAGGTCTTCGATAAACCTCACGCCCCGCGCTTCGCGGCACTCCTCCTTCGACTGCTCCACCCCGCCGAAAGCCTTCAGCGCAGCGCAGCGCGCCTCGTCCGGGCTCATCCCGCCCCGCACGTTTTGCTCGATCTGGCGATCCAGGTGGTAGCGTAACTCTTCGTCCAGTTCGCGCTCCATCGAGCCCTTGCGCACGAGACCTTGCAACCGCCTCTTCAACCTGCCCAACATTGCGGCTTCCTCCTAGGCTTACGCGTCTCTTAGAATCGCCTCGACCGCGCCCGTGAAGCGCTCCCACGTCTGGCGCTCG
>DASQYE010000680.1:0-2871 GCA_035639355.1 Pyrinomonadaceae bacterium | reverse complement strand
ACTGCACGTCGTTCCAGAGCCAGCCGTCCCCCAGTGCCTCGCCGCGAAAATAGCTCTCGTCGCCGATCACCTGTCCGCGCACGCGCCGCACGCCGCGCGCGTATAGGTCGTCGGCCAACTGGCCCAGGCTGGCCGTCCGGCCGCGCTTGGTCTCAGACGCGAAGTCCGGCGCGCCGCGCCCGTATAGAATTATGTCGCCCGCGATCGTGCCGCCCGCGTCCGGCGCGGAGGCGGCATAGACGGAGGTGCGCCAGCGATAATCCGCGCCCAGCAGATCGAGCGCCACGGCCGTCGTGTAGACCTTCATGTTCGAGGCGGGCGTGATCGGCCTGTCGGCGTTGCGCGCATAGAGCACGCGCCCGTCGCGCAGGCTTCCGACGTAGATGCCCCAGCGCGCCGAGGCGAACTCGCTCTCGTTAATCGCGCGGTCTATATTGTTGGCGAGGTCGGAAGCGGCCGACGATTTTGAGACCGTATCGTCGGTCGAAACCCTTGGCGTTGTGTTCTCACGCCGGCCCTCATCCGCGTCCGACGGCGGGCTCTCATCCTTCGCCCGCTCGCGCTCTTTCTCTCCGGCTCGCCCGCGCGTCCTGCCTTCAGAGCGCTCACGCGCCGGGGCCTTCGCCCGCCGCTGCGCGCTTCCTTCGATCAAGGGCCTGTAGGCGGCCAGGGAGAGGACGATCAACAACGCTGCGCAAAGGCCCACAACCAAAGCGCTCCGGCCATTCTGGTTTTTATCAGTCATGTGATTTCGGCCACTGCTATTCTAGCTGGCGAAGAGAGAGGCCGTGCGACCGGTCGCCAGCAGTTCGCGCGTCGCACCGTAGACTTCGTCTGTTGTCATCTCGGCAATACGATTGCTGTAGATGATACGGTGGCGCGGTTCGATGGGGATAAAACTATGGGGAGTCGGGCGATCAAGCAGCGCGACGACGCCCGTGCCGACGGCGGTCGCGACGTGCAGCGGGCCCGTATCGTTGGAGACGAAGACGGCCAGGCGCGCCAGGGCCGAAGCGAGCTGCGGAATTGTGAGGCGGTCGAACACTATCGTCGAGCGCGGAAAAGCCTCGCGCATCTCGCGTACGAACGCACGCTCTTCGGGCCCTGCGAAGAGCGCCATGCGAACGTCGTCGTTGCGCACGAGGCGCTCGGCCAATTCAGAGAAGCGCGCGAGCGGCCAGCGACGCGCCGGGTGGCCCGCGCCCGGAAAAAGCCCTATCAGCGGCGCGCCCGTGTGGGCCTTCTCCTTCTTCAACATCTGCTCGACCGCCAAATCGTCCTCGGGGCGCGTGCGCAGGCGCGGCACGCGGGGAGCATCCTTAATGCCGAGCGGAATGAGCACGTCTAGGTAACGATCGATGGCGTGCTTGGAGGGGCGCGTGTCCTCTACGGGCGGGCGCGGAACGAAGTTCGAGAGAAAGTCCAGCGAGCGATTGGGCCTGCGCGCGTAGAGCCTCGCGGGCGCGCCGGAAAGAAAGCCCAGCAGGTTCGTCTCATACAGGCTGTGCAGGTCTATGACGAAATCAAACTGCGCGCGCCGCACGTCCTTGACGATACGCATGATGCGCATGATGGACAGAGGCTTTGGCCCGTCGCGCAGTGCCACGCGGTCAACTACGAGCGTCGCGTCGGCATAACCCGAAAGCTCTACGACGGGCGCGCCCGGCGAGCCGACCGCCACGGTGATGCGGGCGGAGGGGAAGCGAGCGCGAACGGCGCGCAGCGCGGGCAGGCTCAAGACCACGTCGCCCAGCTGGCCGAAGTCAATGACGAGTATATTGCGCGGGTCGAAACTCATTTCAGCATACGGTTCAAGGTAGATTCTCCGAGTCAACGAACCCTTCCCGGCCCCCACAGAGCGCGCCCCGGTTTCGCGCCCGTGTGCTCGCCGTCCTTCAAGACGTGGACGCCGTTGACGAAGACGTGCTTTACGCCGACGGCATATTGATGCGGCTTGTCGAAAGTGGCCCGGTCAGCGATCGTGGCCGGATCAAACACGACTACGTCCGCAAACATTCCTTGCTTGAGAAAGCCACGACCTTCCAGACCCAGGTTAGTCGCGGGCAGCCCCGTCAAACGACGCACGGCCTCCGCCAGCGAGATGACTTTCTCCTCGCGCACGTATTTTCCCAACAGTCGCGCGAAGTTGCCGTAGGCGCGCGGGTGCGTGGACGATTTCAGGAATGCTCCCTCGGGGGCCATAGACGCGGCGTCGGAGCCGAGCGAGACCCAGGGCAGGCGCAACTGCTTTTTAATATTATCTTCGGACATCAGAAAGTAGACGGTCTCGACGCGCGAGCGGTCTTCGAGCATCAAGTCCATGATCGTCTCTACGGGATCAGTTCCGCGCAGGCGCGCAACTTCGGCCAGGGATTTACCCGTCAGAGGCTTTAGCTTCTCGTTCTTGAATCCTACGAGCAGGATGCGCTCGGGCGAGCCCGCAGCGATGTAGAAGTTCTCCCATTCGTCCGTAGGGGTGCGAACGGCTGCGGCGATCCGCCCACGCGTCGCGGGGTCTTCGAGCCGCTTGAAGAGCGCGTCGTAGCCGCCGTCCAGGGCCCAGGGCGGCAAAGACGCGTTGAGCCCCGTAGAGCCCGCCGTGTACATGTACATATCCGCCGTGATCTTTAAGCCTTCGCGCCGCGCCGCCTCGATCATCGCTATGACGCGATCCATCTTGTTCCAGTTCTGCTGGCCCGCCGCCTTGAGGTGATAAATCTCGGCGGGTATTTTGGCTTCGCGGCTGATGCGTATCAATTCCCGCACGCCCTCTTCGAGCCGGTTGCCTTCGCTGCGCATGTGCGAGATGTACTTGCCCTGATATTTGGCGGCGACTTTACACATCTCTATCAGCTCTTCGGTCTTCGCATA
>DASQYE010000679.1:0-7568 GCA_035639355.1 Pyrinomonadaceae bacterium | reverse complement strand
CGAGCCGCTTTATGGCTATCAAGCGCCGACCGGCTATCCGGACAGGGCCGAGGACTGGGTCAACACCGGCGCGCTGCTCGAACGCCTGAACTTCGGGCTCGCGCTGGCGAGCAATCGCATCCCCGGCACGCGCGTCGATCTCTCCCGCTTCACGGGTACGGCCGACGCCGACGGCTCAAACGATACGGGGAAGGCTATGGAGCGTTTCCTTGACGTGATCGTGCAGGGAGACATTTCGCCGCAGACGAAAGCGACGCTGTTGAGGCAACTGGGCGAGCCCGCGCCTGCGACGGCCGTTTCCGATCCAGCGGCCGACAGCCGCCGCACGGACGCTATGGGCCAAGTGCGCCGCGCACCCGGACGCGAGCGTAGAGAGATGGTGCGCGCCGCTGACTTTTCCGGCGCGAGCAGCCCGCAGATGGTCAAAATGGTCGGGTTGATCCTTGGCTCGCCCGAGTTTCAAAGACAGTAATAGGGTTTCCGAGTTCCCGTCCACGAAGCGCTTCGCCGGAAACTGAAACGCTTCGGGACGCGGCGACCGAGAAACCGAGAGGGCAGCATTGATGAGTATCAATCGAAGATTTTTCCTGAAGTCGAGCGGCATCGCGCTCGCCAGCTACAGCCTGCTGCACGCAGCGCCGTCGTTTCTTCAACGAATGGCGCTCGCGCAGGGACAGAGCGCAGGCTCCTCGGGTCGTCGCAGGAAGACACTGATTACAATCTTTCAGCGCGGCGCGGTCGATGGGCTCAACATGGTCGTGCCCTACGGCGAGCGTGCGTATTACGAGCTGCGCCCGTCGCTGGCGATTCCCAGTCCGCAAGGCGGAGGCGCTGAAGCGGCGATTGATCTTGACGGCTTCTTCGGCCTGCATCCGTCGCTCGCGCCGTTCAAGTCGCTGTGGGACGCCAAGCGCCTGGCGATCGTGGAGGCCACGGGCTCGCCCGACAATACGCGCTCGCACTTCGACGCGCAGGACTACATGGAGTCGGGCACGCCCGGAAGAAAATCGACCGCCGACGGCTGGCTCAATCGTCTCTTGCAAACGCAGCCCCGCGCCGAGGCGTCTCCGTTTCGCGCCGTCTCTTTGACGCGCAGCCTGCCACGCGCTTTGCAGGGACGCGCCCCGGCGCTGGCCGTCACCAACCTGGCCGATTTCACAATCCGAGCCGGCCAGTATTCGTCTAGCGTGCAGGGGGGCTTTGAGGCCATCTACGATCAGGGCGTCGCGGACGTATTGAGCGGGACGGGCAGAGAGACGTTTGAGGCCGTCAACTTTCTGAAGAAGGTCAACCCGGCGCAGTACAAACCCGAGAACGGCGCGCAGTACCCGCGCGGGCCCTTCGGCAATTCCCTTCTACAGATCGCGCAGCTGATTAAGGCGGGCGTCGGCCTCGAAGTCGCGTTCACGGAGAGCGGCGGCTGGGATACGCACGTCAATCAGGGCGGCGCGCGCGGCCAGCTCAGTCTGCGCTTGCAGGAGTTCGGCGCTGGTATCGGGGCGCTGGTACGTGACCTGGGCGCGCGTATGGATGACGTGGTTGTACTGACGATGTCGGAGTTCGGGCGCACCGCGCGCGAGAACGGCAATCGCGGCACCGACCACGGCCACGCCAACGCCATGTTCGTGATCGGCAACGGCGTGCGCGGCCGCAAGGTCTATGGCGAGTGGCCCGGTCTCAAGAGCGACCAATTGCACGAGGGGCGTGACCTGGCCTTGACCACAGACTTCCGCGACGTTCTCGCCGAGCTGGCGCGAAAGCATCTGGGGAACACCGACCTTCAAACAATCTTTCCGGGCTACGCGGCGAGCGCCGCCAAGTTTCGCGGCATACTCTAAAGAAGGCAAAGGGTAAAAGGCAAAAGGTAAGACACGAGTAGTAAAAGCAACGGCTGCTTTTCGTCCCTCCGGTTTGCCTTTTTCCTTTTACCTTTTGCCTTTTATCTTACTCCAAGGGGTCGCCCGTGCGGTGTTCCTCGATCTGAAAGCGCAGGAACGCGTGAATGGCCGACAGCGCTTCGCTGTTGTCGGTCGAGATGCGGACTCGACCGCCTCCGGCCGTCTCTTCGTACTCGTATTTGATGGCTGCTTTGAGTCGCTTCATGACAGGCACGCCCGGCGGGATTTGAGCGTGAACGGCGAGCGGCGTGGCGAAGTCGCCCCCGGAGAAAGCCTGCGCGATCTCCTTTAGGTGTTGACGGACTTGATCGCGCATGGCCGTATCCTTCGTCTCGTTAACCTCGATTTCGATAGCGCCGCCGTCCTTCAGCAAACGGAAATGGTGCGTCGTCTGCGTCTGAGAGAAGCCCATCTCGCGCTCGCCGCGCATGTTCATCTCGGCCATGCCGTCCGCCTGGTGAGGAACAGCCTCCGCGCTCTCTTTCGGCAGCTCTGCGGCCCGCATCATGGGACAGCTCGAATGCGTCCCGTTGTGCTCGTGCGGCGTAGGAGGCGAGGGCTGTTGCTGCTGCGCGTGGACGATGAGCGTCGCGGCGAAGACGCCCGCGACGATTACGGAAACGTAGCCCGTTATTTTGTTGTGCTTCATCTGTCTTTCTCCTTTATTTTACGCCGACGCCAGGAAGGCGCTGACGCCTTGGGCTTCTCTTCACCTGTCGGGCCGGTGGCGGCCAGGGCGTCGAGCAATGCCGCCGGTTCGCCCTCTGCCGTTTTCGCCAAACGCCCGTCCCAGTGTTTAAGCGTGGCGCGAAGCTCATCGCGCGCCGCCATCATCTCGCCGAGCCGCGTCTCAAGGTCGGAGAGTTTCGCCGCCGCCATCTCTCGCACACGCCGGCAAGGCGGGCGGCCGCGCTCCCGCTCGCGCAGGATTTCGGCAAGCTCGTCGAGCGTGAACCCTACGGAGAGCGCACGCCGCACGAGCCTTACGCGATCGAGCGCTTCGTTCGTGTACTCGCGATAGCCGTTCATAGAGCGACGCGGCCTCGGGAGCACGCCCTTGCGCTCGTAATGGCGCAGCGTATCGGTGCTGATGCCCGCCAGCCGCGCCAGCTCCCCTGAACGAAAACTTATCTTCAAAGACATCACCACTCCGGCATTGTAAAGTCTGGAATCGATTCCAGGGTCAAGTCTAAATTTTAAGGAGGCAGCGGACTGAAAAGCTTAACGTGCGAGCAACCGGCATGGACGGCGAAGCTCTTGCGGCGCAATCTCGTGTGCGCCGCAAGGAGCCCCGCCTCCTGTGTGCGCTCAGAGCCGCATGTGTCCGAAGCGGTTGACCAGGTAGAGCATAATGATTGCGATCAGCGAGACGATGACTGCGAGCGTGAAGGCTTCCGAGTCGCGCCCGGCCTGCACTGCGTCGTAGATGGCGACCGACGCGGTTTGAGTCTTGCCCGGAATGTTACCGGCGATCATGATCGTGACGCCGAAGTCGCCGAGAGCGCGCGCGAAGGCCAGCGCCGTCGCCGCCAGCACGCCGCGCCACGCGAGCGGCAAAGTGACGCGAAAGAAGATACGCCGACCGCTCAAGCCGAGCGTGCGCGCGGCGGCCTCCAGCTCCGTGTCAACGCTCTCGAAAGCGGCGCGCAGGCTCTTGGTCACGAGCGGCAGCGCATGAATAGTCGCGGCGATGATGGCCGCCGTGACCGTGAAGGTCAGACGAATGCCGAAATGATTGTAGAGAAAGCCGCCGAAGGCCGAGCGCGTGCCGAGCACCACCAGCAGGTAATAGCCGAGCACGGTCGGCGGCAGAACCAGCGGCAGAGTGATGAGGGCGTCAACCAGGTCGCGCCCGGGAAAACGCTTGCGCGCCAGCAGCCAGGCGAAAGCAGACCCGGCGACGAGCGCGATCAGCGTGGCCGCGCTCGCCACGGCGAATGAAAGCCGGATCGGAAACCAATCAATCTCGCTTCCATTCATCATGCGTTCTCACAGAGAGAGAAAAAGAGAGAGAAGGCCCGGCCAGGCCGCTTTCGCTATTTAACTATGGCGATGGCGCGCAGGGGGCCGCCGCTGCCATTCCTGATCTTCATCGGAAGCGCTATTAAAAGGAAGTCCTTCGCCGGCAGTTGGTCCAGGTTGGCAAGATTCTCAAACGCCGGCACATTCTTCTCGAAGAGGGTGCGATGGCTCTCGAATAGGCTCGACTGGCCGTAGTCTATGCTCGCCGTATCGAGCCCGACGGCTTTGATCGAGCGGGCGGTCACGAGCCAGCGAGCAGCCGCAGGGTGAAGACCAGGGAAATGCAGCTTGGCAACGGCCCCCGCCCCGTGCTCGGCCGTCCCCAGATAGCGCTGGCGGTCGGGCCAGCGTCGCGCGTAGCCCGTCCTCAACAACACTATCGCCCCGCGCGGGATTGCGCCGTTCTTTTTCTCCCACGCTTGAAAATCTTCCACAGTGACTTGGTAATCCGGGTTCGCTTCGCAGCTTGCGGTCACGTCAACCGTGATGGCCGCGCCCGTCAGTTGCTCAAGCGGGATTTGGTCAACCGTCTGGCGGCCGGCGGCGAAATGTATGGGCGCGTCTATGTGCGTGCCGCCATGCTCGGCGGTGCAGAATTTGTTGGCCGCATAGTAGTAGCCTTTATCTGTCACGCCGTCGTGCTCTTTTTCGAGCCGGAAGCCGTCTTCCGTGGGCCAGTAGATCGTGTCCGAGTCGAAGGAGTGAGAAAGATCGACGATCCTTCCCCTTGGAAATTCCATGCCCGCACGCAGGGATAGAATCAGAACCATCGAGAAGAGCAGCGCGCACAGCCATCTCATGAGAAATCCTCCTCATATTTTCAGTCCCGCAGCCGGTCAAGTTCCGCCCGTGTCTTATATCATTTTCCAGGCTGGTCTTTCCAAGAGCTAATCCTTATCATGCTCTGGCTCATCCGAAATCATAGGAGGCGGGCCGCCTCGGCGCGCGTGCGCGCCTGCTCTCTCTGGAACCAGTGAATATGAGACTCTACATGCTCAAGAAAATTTGTTCCTCAATATGCGCGTCGCGCGTCTGCGCGACCTTTTTTCTCATCATGGCGTTGATACTCGGCCATGCCCTGAGCGTCGCGGCGCAACCCAGACCGGAACCGACGCCGACGCCGACTCCGACGCCCGTCCCTTACCCGCCGCAGCTTATGAAAGAGATGAAGCAGCTTCAGCAGGCGGCGCTGGCGAGCGATTACGCTTACAGGCAGGTGGCCCACCTGAGCAATAACATAGGGCCGCGACTGACGGGTTCGGCGCAGGCCCAAAAGGCAGTCGAGTATGTTGCGGACGAGATGCGCCGCCTGGGGCTCGAAGTCAGGCTTGAGAAGGTGATGGTTCCGCACTGGGTGCGCGGCGAAGAAACGGCGGCGCTTGTCGGCTATCAGGGACAGGCTCCGGGCACGACGCAGAAGGTCTTGCTGACGGCGCTCGGCGGGAGCGTCGCCACGCCCCCCCAGGGGCTCACGGCGGAAGTGGTCGTCGTCAATGATTTTGACGAGCTGACGGCCCTGGGGCGCGACCGTGTGGCGGGCAAGATCGTGCTCTTCAATCATCGCTTCGACCAGCAGATGGCGGCCGAAGGGTTCGGCGGTCAGGCTTATGCACAGGCGGTCGTTTATCGCGGCGACGGGCCAAGCGCGGCGGCCCGCCTGGGAGCGGTGGCGGCGCTCGTGCGCTCCGTCGGCGGCGCTGAATACCGCCTGCCGCATACGGGGCAGACGCGCTACGCCGACGATGCGCCGCGAATACCGGCGGCCGCCGTGACGGCCGAGGATGCCGATTTGATGGCGTACCTCTCGGGCCAGGGGGCCGTGCGTATGCGTCTGACATTGACGCCGCAACAGATGCCTGAGACCGTGAGCTATAACGTCGTCGCAGACCTAAAGGGGAGCCTTCACCCGGAACAGGTCGTCATCGTCTCGGGCCACCTGGATTCCTGGGACCTGGGCACGGGCGCGCTGGACGACGGCGTGGGCGTCGCCGTCTCGATGCAGGTGGCGCAGCTGATTAAACAGCTCAAGCTCAGGCCCGCTCGCACCGTTCGCATCATCGCCTGGATGAACGAGGAGAACGGTCTGATGGGAGGCAAATCTTACGCGCGCGAGCACGCCTCGGAGATGGCCGATCATTTCGCCGCCATCGAGAGCGATCTGGGGGCCGGTCATCCCCTTGGCTTTTACGTTGACGCCAGGCCGGAGGCGTTGCCCCTGCTCGCCAACATCTCGACCGTACTTCAAAGCTCCGGGGCGGGGCTGATTCAATTTACGACCGGAGTGGGCGCGGACATTTCGCCGCTCGCGGCCGCAGGAGTTCCGACCTTCGCTCCGTGGCAGGACACGCGCACCTATTTCAACTACCATCACACGGCCGCCGATACGCTGGATAAAGTTAGCCCGCGAGAGCTGGGCGAGAATGCGGCGGTGATGGCCGTGCTGGCCTACGCGCTGGCGAACCTGCCGCAGCCTTTGCCGCGATAGAGCGAAGGGCCGCTTCCGCTCCAGGGGTCGAGGCCGGGCGAGCCAAGTCGCCATGCTCTTCCGTTGACTCTCGCGTGGCTCGTATAAAGACGGTAAGCCGAGTCGCGTTCATACGCGAGCGCGCCTGCAAAAGCTTTCTGTTGACCGTCACGACTATCCTCGCTTGCGTTCTACTTTAGAATAGAGGGCCAGGATTATGCATGAATACGGAACCAGTGGCTTCAAGTTCAAAGACCCCGCCGCACGACACATAGAAGAGTCGGACATCCCGGCCGTCATCAACCTGTACAAGCTAAATTACGGCGACGACTACGCGATACCGGAATTCTATGACGAGCGCTGGGTCAAGCGCGGCATCTACAGCGATCACATCATCTGGCTCGTGCTCGAAGAATCTGACGGGGTGAGCGCGTCGGGCGCGGTCGTGCTGGATTACGGCGATTACAATGACCAGATCGGCGAGATCGGTCGGCTGGTGGTTCACCCGGATAGAAAGGGGCGCGGCATCGGTCGAAGAATGGTCAACGCGCTGCTGGATGCGACGGACGACACGGTCGAGTTCGCCTTCGGCGAGGCGCGCACGGTTCACCCCTTGAGCCAAATACTCTTTGAGAAGACGGAGTTCGTGCCCATAGGCTTTCTGCCGCAGGCCTACATCTTCGGCGACCGCAGAGAGAGCTTTGTGCTTTACGCCCGCCTGTACGGCAACGGGTCGCAGCTTCGCCGCGACGAGCCGCCCGAAGTCATCCCGGAAGTCGCGCCGCTGGCCAGGCACGTGCTGGCCTCTATGGGACTTCCAACCACCATCAAGATAGACGACGGGTGCGAGGCTTACCCGTCCGCCGCGATCTGCACGATCGAGCCTATGGATCGCCAGTCGCTCGCGCGGCTCGTGCGAATCGAACACGGCCGCCTGGTCGAGCCACTGCTTTTCGGCGGCCTCTCGCTCGATCAGGGTATCTCGCACATACGCCGCCGCAACGCCGTCTACCTGATGGCGATGGACGACGAGCGGCGCGCGGTCGGCGCGGTCGGCTACCAGGTCGATGCGCCAAGCCGTTTGGTCAAGGGGGTCGAGCTGGTGGCGACCGATGAGAACTTACGCGGGCATCTCTGCGGCTCGCTGCTCAAGACGGCGGAAGAGGAACTTGGAGCGCAGGTCA
>DASQYE010000678.1:0-3533 GCA_035639355.1 Pyrinomonadaceae bacterium | reverse complement strand
CAGGCGTCGTCCCTCGCCCAGGAGTTCGTCCACACACGCGGCGAGCGCAGACTGTTCCTCCTCGTAAGGGGACGCGGGATCGACGACGACCAGCTCGCGCGACGTGTAGATGATGTAACAGTTCGTGTGCGTCGCGGGCGGCAGCGTCTTCGTACGTACGGGAAAGCAGATGAAGCCTGGGCGAAACTCTATGCGGCGCGTGGGCTCGCCGTGGGCCTCTCGGACTGAGAGAAAACGCTTGACGAGATCATCCGTCAATCCGGCGGCGAGCGTCCTTAGAGCGTGAAGCACGGGCGGCGTGCCGAGTATCTCGGAACGCTGCCAGCTCTCGTAGGCGTTCCGTGCGGTCGTCCATTCGCCCGATTCAAGCTCTCCCTCCGTGACCTGCGGCTCCTGCCTGGGCGGACAGTTGACCAGGAAGAACCAGGTGTCGAAACGACGCGGGCTGAAAGGCGGCGTCACCCAGCGACCAGCATAAGTGAAATCGCGCGCGTCCAGGTGAAGACCGTAATGATTCAGGAGCGCCGGAAACGACATGCGCCCCGCGTCCAGGTCGTCGCGCAGCGAGGCGCGCTGCCCCTTTGTCAGGTGAGCGCCGTGCGCTACGAGCACGCCCAATTCTTCAAACAGCTCGCGCGCCGCGCAAGCGATCATGGCTGACGTTTCCGCGTCGGGCGAGTTTTCCACACGCGTCTCGTCGTCCGACGCGTCGCGCTGGCCGCCCGGAAAGGCGTGAAAGCCGCCGAGGAAGGCCAGCTTCAGACTGCGCCGCACCCAGAAGACCTCCGGCCCCGCTTCAGTCTCGCGCAGAAGTATGACGGCCGCCGCATCCTTCGGCACTACTGCGGCGGCCGCCGCCTGTAAACTTCCGGCACTCTTGTCTGTCTGCGCACTCAAACCGATTATGAACCCCCTTACGAAGGGATGAAGGATGGGGGATGAGGGATGAATGATTGAGTGAACGTGTCAGTTGAATCAATCACTCAACCCCTTTCATCCCTCATCCCTCCGCCCTCATCCCTGCGATTCGTCTTCCTGCCAGCGAAAGCGCTCGCCGTCGCCTCCGTTCCAGGGGTTGCCGCGCATGTGGTAGCCGCCGCGTTCCCAGAAGCCCGGCTCGTCCTCGGCCAGAAAGCGCACGCCCTTGACCCACTTCGCTGACTTCCAGGCGTAGAGCTGCGGGACGATCAGGCGCACCGGCCCGCCATGCTCGGGCGCAATGGGCCGCCCGTCGTGCGACCAGGCGAACAGCGCATCCTCGGCCAGAAAATATTCGATCGGAATATTCGTGCTCCAACCGTAATCGTAGCCGAAGGCGAGCGCGAACCCGGCCTCAGGTCTCAGGCCGACGACTTTTGCGAACTCGCGCGTCGAGACGCCGCTCCAGATGTTGTCCAGGCGAGACCAGCGCGTCACGCAGTGAAAGTCTGCGTAGACCTTGACGGCCGGCAGCTGCATAAAATCGTCTAGCGACCAGGACTGCGGGTGTTCTACGAGGCCGTCAACCTCGAAGCTCCACGTCGCAAGATCAATCTCTGGCGTGCCGTGCGCGTCGAGCACGGGCCACTTGCGCGTGCGCGTCTGTCCGGGCGGAATGCGCTCGGCGCGCCGCGTGTCTGGACTGATTATCACTTCCTCGTCCGCTATCTCTTCGGCGCGGCGCGGCTCCTCCTTCTGATAGAGCGGGTCATTAAAAAGATTGCCTAGAAAGCTCATTGCTCCTCCGAAGGACTCAGGACTCAGAATTCAGAAGGAATAAGAACACCGCGCGCTTATCCTGAGTCCTGATTCCTACTTCTTTGATTGTCTTTCAGCGAGGGCCATGAGGTCTGCGGGCATCCATTTGCTGACGCCTTTCTGCGTTTGTTCTTCGATGCCAACGGTGCGGTCGTGCCACTCGTCGTGTTGGTCGCCACCGCCGCCGCGCGCTCCCTCGTAGTTCTCCGTCTGCTCAAGACTGAGCACGATGCCGTCTACGATCTCCTTCCAGTCCTGCTGCTGAATGCCGCGCAGCACTAGCGAGAGCCCCGCCGACCAGTCCTCTTCCGGCGCGCGCGCGTCCTGTTCCGGTATCGTCAGGTTATAGACGGGCGGGAAGGGCGCGCCCGTGTACTCTCTGACGAGCTGCGCCTTCGTATCCTTGTATGAAGCCTGCGGATTCTCGCGGCGAATGGCCTGCGCGCGTCGAAAAATATCCGCCACCGTCTGTTGCTCCTGAGCCATGTAAATCCTCTGGCCTCCTCAAACGTTGATGTCGCCTGGAATAGAAATACATTACACGCCGCGAGCCCGAATCACAACCCGATGAAAGTGGCGGGCCCAGCGCCCGACTTATGCTGAAAAATCCTCTCGATCACGCGCTCGGCCGCTTGCATCAATTTAACATTTCCGTCCATCATATCCAGCCGAAGTCTAAAAGAACGAAATAAGGGAGCCAGGGGGGGGTAATAATGTCAGAAGAGATCATCTCGGTTGAGCCAACGGAACTTCATTCGGACAAGGCCGCGGGGCGGCCCGTGTGTCCGGTCTGCGGGCGTGAAGCGCCCGACGGGCTCGCGCCCTTCGCAGCTCTTTCCGACGAGCTGAAGAAGATCGTCGCGGCCAACGTGGCGGCCGGAGCGCTGCTCTCGGAAATCTGCCCGCGCTGCATAGAGCTGTTCGAGCGAGCCCGTGTGCAGCTAGAAACGGACGCCGCCATCTTCGAGCAGGGCGGGTACGTTCTTTCGACGCCTCTGCGTCTCGACGCGGATGATCGTTTCAAGGGTCGCGGCATCACCATAGCCTTTCTGGATTCGGGCTTTTACCCGCACAAAGACCTTACCTCGCCCGAGAATCGCATTCTCGCCTACCACAGCCTTGCGGAGACCCTGGGCGACAAGACCGCGCTGGACACGCCCGATCCTTCCAGCTGGCACGGGATGATGACCTCCGTGGTGGCCGCCGGGAACGGCGGTCTCTCGAACGGTTTCTATAGAGGGATCGCGCCCGAGTCGAGCGTCGTGCTCGTGAAGCTTGCCAGAACGGGCCGCATCTCCGAGCGCGACATAGAGCGCGGCATAGAGTGGGTACTGGCCCACCGCGAAGAGTATCGCATTCGCATCGTCAATATCTCGGCCGGGGGCGACGACGAAATGTCGTATCTCAATAATTCCCTGTCTCAGACCATAGAGCGCGCCGTCAAAGAAGGCTTGGTCGTCGTCTGCGCGGTCGGCAACGCGGGTCACATGCCGGGCCATCCCGTCCTGCCTCCGGCGAGCGCGCCCTCTTCAATCGCGGTCGGCGGCCTTGACGACCAGAACTCGCTCGACCGTGCGCGGCGCGGCATGTACCGCTCCTCGTATGGGCCAACCGTGGACGGCTTGCAGAAACCGGAAGTGATCGCGCCCGGCATCTGGGTTCCCGCGCCGATCCTTCCACACACGCCGACGGCAGAGGAAGCAGAACTCTTCGCCCGCCTGGACGCTGCCACAGACGATCAGCTTCGCGCGCTGATCCTTGAGAGCGCGGGCGTTGATAAGGATTTGGATGAGGCG
>DASQYE010000677.1:0-3612 GCA_035639355.1 Pyrinomonadaceae bacterium | reverse complement strand
GGAACGCGCGCGTGAGGTTGCCGGGAAACTGGGCTACGCCGAGCGGCCGACCGATAGCGATTATGGCATCTATCCTGACCGCGACTATTTGAGCTACGTTCAGGAGCACGAGGGAGCGCGCACGCGCTGGGACAAACTGGCGACCGCACAGCCCCCTGCGCTCCTCTTCTGGTATCGCCAGAGCCCGCGCTACATGGTGGCGTCGGGCGTAAAGCCTGTCTCATCCTCCGACCCGCCGCAGACGATCTCGGGAATGGTCAACGTCCTGCTTGATACGCAGGGGCAGTTGCGCCGCTTCACAGCCGTTCCGCCGCAGAAGGAAGAAGCGCCGCGCGAAGAAGCGCCGCGCGTCGCCGCCGACTGGTCGCCTCTCTTCCGTGAAGCGGGATTCGACCAATCTAGCTTTCAGCCGGTGGCGTCCACCTGGGTTCCGCCGCACGCATACGACACGCGTGCGGCGTGGGACGGCGCTTATCCTGCGCAGCCCGAGATCAAGATACACGTCGAAGCGGCCGCCTATCGCGGAAGGACGGTCTACTTTGAAGTATTCCATCCATGGGAAAAACCCATCAGGCAGGAAGAACGCCAGGAGAGCGCGAGCGATAAAGTCCTGACCGTCATTATTCTCACGGTCTTCCTGTCGGCTCTCGTCGGAAGCGCGTTGCTCGCGGTCAGAAATCTGCGGCTCGGGCGCGGCGACCGCAAGGGCGCGTTCCGGCTCTCGCTCTTCTTCTTTGCCATCAGCCTGCTCAACTGGGTTTTTGATGCCCATCATATCTGGAGATTTCAGGAAGAATTCTTCTTGTTCCTCGAACACGTTAAGTCGGGCGTGTTTCAGGCCGGTTTCCTATGGCTGCTGTACATCGCAATCGAACCGTTTGTCAGGCGGCGCTGGCCCGAGGGCATCATCTCGTGGAATCGGCTGTTGGCCGGGGGCTTCCGTGATCCTCTGGTTGGGCGGGATATTTTGATCGGTGCGCTCTTCGGAGTCGGTCTTATCTTGAGCAACTACATGATGGACTTGCTGCCGCAATGGTTGGGCCAGCCCCTTCCCATACCTTACTATAACGGGCATAGACTGCTCGGCGCGCGCTTCTTCATGACCCAGCTCGTGTGGTTAATCACGGCAGCTCTTTTCGCTTCCTTCTTCTTCACGTTTATAACGCTCCTGGCTTTGATCGTCCTGCGCCGGAAAGTGCTGACCGCCCTCGTCGTCTGGCTCTTTTATTTCTTTGCCCTGAGCCTGGCTACCGGCGATCATCCCCCTAACAGACTGATATTTGTCCTGACCGGCTCGCTCATAGTCGTCATCTGCATGTATCGCTACGGATTGCTGGCATTCATCTCCGCCATGTTCTTCTTCCATGCCTGGGTGTTCCTGCCGATCACCTCGGAGCTGACGGCATGGTACGCAGGAGATTACGTGATCGCCCTGGTCATCTACATAGCCCTGGCCGTCTACGCCTTCTACATCAGTCTCGCGGGCCAAAGGCTCTTTCGCGGCGGGTTTCTACAGGATTGACGACGACGGTTGGGCCAACGATAGCTCGATTTGACTACTACGAAATGACTACTACGGCAACAGCGAAAAATTCCGGCCATGAGTGAATACTTGATTGACGACGAGCTTGCAGAACAAGACCTGCTGGCCTGCGCCGCGCGCGTCGCCGAAACGATAGATAACCTGGAAGGCCACGCCGAAGCGATAGCGAATGTGGCTGCGCGTTACGCCGACGCCGGGCAGTTTGACTTCGCCGCCGCGCTCGCCGAGACCATAGACGATCCCTTCACGCGGGACAGGACGCTTTCCAATCTTGCCGTCAAGGCCACCGAATCGGGCGAGAGCGATTATGCCTCCCAATTGCTTGAGGCGGTCGAAGACCCCAGCTTTCAGGCAGAGGCCCTGGCGCAGATAGCCGTCGCTCGTGCCGAGGCGGGCGACTGTGAAGAGGCCGCGCGCGTCGCGCTCGGGATGGAGGATGCCTCTTCGACGTTGGCCGAGATCGCCGTCAAATGTGCCGCCGCCGGTCAGTACGAAAGGGCTCTTGAGATTATCCGGAGCATTGAATACGAAGGCTCAGCCGCCTATGCGTTGACGGAGATCGCGGCCCTTCATATTAAAGCCGGACGAGCAAATGAGGCTGCCGAATCACTATCGCGGGCCCTGGCGCAGGCCGAATCAATCGAGCTGGCGGAAGACCGCGTGAGCATGCTCGTGACGGTCGGCCTCAGATACGCGGAGGCCGGAGAGCAGGAGAGGGCCGAAAGGATTCTGCGCGATGCAGCGCGGCTGGCCGAAACGGTAGAGATAGAAGGATACAGGGAAAGCTCTTACGCGCAGACGAGCGTTGGTCTGGCGCGCCTGGGGCTTGACGAGCGGGCGCTTGAAGTCGCCTCCCGGATAGAAGACTCCTTTCAGGCCGCGTCGGCCCGCACAGGAGTCGCCGCCGAACATCTCAGGGCCGGACGCAGAGAAGAAGCCCTGGGGCTGCTCTCAAATGCCCTGCAACTCGTCACCGACGAAGAGTTTTACCACGAGAGCGGATACCCCGCTTCCAAATACCGCGCGCTCGCCGACATAGCCGTGCAATACGCCCTGGCCTCTTCGCATGACGAAGCCGTGCGGACGGCGAAGATGATCGACGCCGAGCGGGAGAGAAACGTCGCGCTGGCCGAAGTCGCCCGCGCCTCGACGCGCGCCGGAGACACGGATCAAGCCCTGCAAGCCGCACGAATGATAGAAATCCAGTCCTTGCGAGTCCTCGCTTTCACTGCCATAGCCGGGGCGCTCTTAAAGGACGGGCAGGAGCAGCAGGAGCGAGCCTTCGCCGTGTTGTCCGAGGCCGCGCGAGCGGCGGGAGAGATAGAGTGGGCCAACGATAGGACGCTGGCCCTCGTCGAGGTCGCCCTGAAATACAACGAGGCAGAGCGCGAGGCGGAGGTCGAAAGGATTCTTTTACAGGCGCTCGAAAGCGCCAGGGAGATAGGGAACAAGCTAGACCTCTCGGCGGCCCTGGCCCGCCTGTCCGACGCCTATCACGAGACGGGCGTCGAGACGGATGATCGAGTCATGGAAATCTTACGCGAGATCGTCGTCCATCTGGATTGATGTGAAGCTATGCCGTCAAGCGATACGTCCGGTTAAGAATCCCACGGCTCGCGCCGTGGGCTGATATCTTTCGCCCCTTAGGGGCTTTCCTACATGCTCTAAGCCTTTTCCAGTCCGGCGTACTTCTCGATCAGCTTCTTCTGTCCGAAGCCCGGAAAGCTGACCGTCAGCTTGGCGGAATCGCCCGTGCCCTCGCGCCTGAGCACCAGTCCGCGCCCGTATTTAGGATGGCGCACGTGCGAGCCCGGAGCGAAGTCGCCGCCTTTTGAAGACGAGGACGAGGCGGCGCGCGATGAAGCCGGCGAACCGGAAGCGCCGGCGGACTGGGCGCGTCGTTCGATAGTGGGCGTGTCGCGCCGCCCGCTCTCCTGTTGGCCCAGCTGTTGGCTGCGCTTACTGAAAAACTCCGCTATGGAATCCACGCTGTCGTAGGTCTTGCCGGCATACCTGGTTCGCTCGCGCGCTTCGCGGCCCTCGCCCCTGAGCGCGCGCGCGGCGTGCCT
>DASQYE010000676.1:0-5599 GCA_035639355.1 Pyrinomonadaceae bacterium | reverse complement strand
TGCGGCGAGCGAAGAAAGCCGTTCTGCGTTTCGCCGTTAATAGACCCTTTAAAGGCGGGGCGCACCCGTTTTTTACTGACACGCGCCCCGGATTTATCGCGCCGACTAGAGCAGCTTTGACGTGACCGTTTTGGTCAACGGGTTGATGGTGATGCTCAGCACCCTCGTTAGCTTCACCGGCAGGCCCGACGCCGAAGACCCGCTCGTGGGGCTCGCGCCCGCTCCGCCGCCGCCCGCCGATGACGATGATGAGGTGACGGGCGCGCCCGCTCCTCCCTGGTAAGCTGTTACCACTATTTTGAATGAGAAGGTATCAGCCGTGCTGTCGTTGAACTCAAGAGAGCGCGCGCCCGTCACCTCTCCGCCGCTCCACGCCTGGTCTGTCCCGAGCAAGTTCGAGTACCCGAACAGCGCTGCCGTCGCCACGCTCTTCCCATTTCCCCCGTTCTCCGCATTCTTCACGGAGACCGTGTCTAAGCCTGAGTCGGTCGTAATGCCCACGATCCGCATCTCGACCATAGGGAAGTAGGTCGTCGTCGAGATGTTCCTCAGGCCGAGGTCGTACTTGGCGACGCCACCTGAGAAAGAGACGCTGCCCTCACGCAGGACTCTCTGTACCTGTGTGGTGATGTCAACTATGGTGCGCTTATCAACCACTATGCTCTGCGGATTGCTCGGCGGCGTCACGTAGAAGCCGATCTGCCCGGCAGAGAGTGACCTGACGCGATAGGAGTGTGTGCCGTTTGCCTGATCTGTGAAGGTCTGGCTGGTAACGGTGCCGTCCACCTGCCCTATGACCTGATAGTTGACGCCATCGGTAGAATGCTCGATCTCAAACTCGTTGGCGCTGCGGTCGGGCTGCCAGGAGATGGTGTAGCTGCCGTCGAAATCAACAGCCCTGCTCTGTGCGTCCGTGAACTCGCCGGCGATCGCCTGTAGGACGGGCGCTGCTATGCCCTTCGAGACGGTGCCGGTCATGGTGTAATCGGTCGGGCCGTTGGCGAAGCCTGCGACGCGCAGGGTGTAAGTGCCGGGAGCGCCGAGCGACGTGGAGATGTGCTCGGGCCCGCCGGGGACTCCTGAATTCGTAACGTCTTCGCCATCCGGGCCAATCAGATAGAGGTCCAGATCGGGAGCAGCACCGTCAACCGTCATCTCCCAGTTGAGGTCAACGTTAAGCTGCGCTCCAGGTGTATCGGCTTTGAAGGTGTGATCCTGATAGGTCACGCCTCCAACCAACTGCGTGCCGCCATCCGGCGCTAGCACCGTGTCCGCATAATTGAGCTGCTCAAGCGATGCGGCTCCCGCCGGAGCGGTCGCGATGAGCTTCATGTAGAAGGGCATCCGAAGCGATTCATCGGCGCTGTTCGCCAGGACATACCATTGCATCTGCAAAGCCTGTGTGACATCGCGGATGATGTTGCCGTCAACGGTCGCATTGACCCTGAAGGTCGCCGTGCCGCCGGCAGGAACCGTCACCGACTGCGGGCTCACCGACGCAGTAATACCGTTCTTCTCAAGCAGGCGATTGTTGGCGACCGAGAGATTGTAGGTGCCGCCCTGACCCGAAAGGTCTCTTATCGTGACGGTGACGCTCTCGGTGTGCGTCGTGCGGTTGTTGATGACGGGCACTGCGCCGAAGGAATGGCTGCCGAGGATACCCGGCTTATTGATGCCGTCGCCCGTGACGCCCATCAGCGCCTTCGCGTTGATGGCCTCTTTAACGTCAATCAAGCCGCCGCCCTGGTCCAGGATTGAGTCGGCAGTTCCGGGGCCGTCAGCCTTCGGCGTGCCGTTCGAGTCGCGCATGTTCGTCGCCGTATTGATGAAGGCGGTGCGAATCATATCGGGCGTCCAATTGCGATGCGCCTGCTTGGTGAGCACAGCCGCGCCGGCCACGTGCGGCGAGGCCATCGAAGTGCCGTCCGAGTGGAAATAGTTCGGCGTTCCTTCGAGCGCGGTGGCGAGAGCGCCGAGCAGGGAAGCGGGCGGCACTGCCGCGAGAACCTTCACGCCAGGGGCGGAAACGTCCGGCTTAATCTGGCCGAGTCCCTGCACGGGGCCGCGCGAGCTGAAGTCCCCCATCTCGCCCATGAAGGTGGGCGTCAAGGTCGGATTCATGCGAATCGGATACTCGGAGATCGTGCCGCTCGGCGGCTCTTTGTCGTTGTCGTCGTTTGACAGCAGATCATCAACCAGGATTTCCCCGTCTTCGGGCAGGACGCTTGCCGCAGGCATTAAGGTCTTAACGGCCGTCAGCGTTCCTCTATCGTCGAAGAGAATGAGGCCGACAGCACCGGCGGCGTAAGCCTGTGCGGCGACATCAAAAATGGTCGCCCCGATAGCAGCTTTTGTTAATACGATGCGCCCCCGAACGCTCAAGGGCCAGGGGTCCAGCACGTCGCTGACGTAGACGTAGTGCTGCGCTATACCACCCTCGGGCAGAGGGGCTGTGCCGGACATAGGGTAGAGCTTCACGCGAGCGAAGCCGGGGGCCGTGGGCAAGTTGTTCGCGGGCGTGACCGCGCCCAGTTGGGTCGCGCTGACTGTATCGGCCTGAAGCATGTCCGTAGACCACAGAGAAGGAGCGCCGGGATGTGTGGTCGCTCCGACGGAGATAACGTGTGTGCCGGCTGCGGGCGAACCCGTTGTACCCTCGTCCGGGCCCGCGTTGCCGGAGGCGGCGACGACCGTCGTGCCTGCGAGAGCAGCGTTGCTGGCCGCCACTGCCGTCGGATTGTCGGGGCCGCCCGACCCGCCCAGGCTCATGTTAATGACATCCGCGACAGGCTTTTGGAAGCCCGTTTTAGTGACCCTTGAGACCGAATCTTCAAGCGCCAGCATCGTGTTCGAGCCCAGGCAGCCGCCTACGGACTGCACCTGGTCAACGGTTGAGATGGTGTCGCTACAGACCTTGTAGGCCATGATCTTGGCTTGCGGCGCAACGCCGTGCAGCCCTACGTCATCAGCCGTGCCTGGGATTCCGTCCGCGCCGGGAGCCTTGGCGTAGTAGCCGGCGGTGGTCGAAGCGACGTGCGTGCCGTGACCGAAAGCGTCTTCAATGACCGAGTCCGCGAGCGGCAGATAGTAGACCACCTTCTGGTTTGTCGTAACTGCTGACGAGACGGGCGCGACGCCCAGGCGCGGAGGATTCGGGTCATTACCAAACATCGGGTGCGTCCAGTCTACGCCGCTGTCTATAATGGAGACGTACATGTTCTGGCCTTCGTAGCCGTCACCCGCTATGTCGAACTGCGTCAACTCCTGCGTATCGCCGTAGACCTGCGGCGCGTGTATATAGCCGACGCTCTTGTTCAGCATCGGGCGCAGCACGTCATCAGGAGAAACCCTCTTGACTTCCGGCATGGCGGCGATGCTGGCGACGGCCGACTTGGGTACACTCATCGCCAGGCCGTTATAGACGAGCGTGTAGCGAAACTCTATCTTGCCCGCGCTCGTGCCGTCGAAGTTTTTAATATCCTGCGACCTGACGGCGTACTGGATGCCGCTGGCGGCGAGCGCCTTCAAAAACTCGTCCTGCTTGGCGCTCAGCCGGTTGCGATAGCTTTCCAGTCCTTCGTCCGAGACGGCCACGCCCGACTTTACAGATTTGGCTTTGTAGACCGCCGCCGGATCATCACGAAGCTCAACTATCACGGAGGTCATACCGGCGCTGGTGCTGGTGGCGGTTACAGTGGTTGAGGCGCTCCTGAGAAGAGGGAAGCTCAATCCGGCGAGGATCAAGAGCATCAGAATGAATCGGGACTTCTTTGTTTTGCTGAGCATGTAGTTTGTCTCCATCAAGTTTTAAATAGTTTCTCAATTAGGCGAGGAATAAATTTTTGATCTTCAAGCGTTTCAGTGGCCGTGAAAGTCTTGACGCCGCGTTTTACCGGGAGCGGCGTCAAGACTGCCGTCGGATTAGTTGCCCGCGACGAAGCGCGCGGCGAAGGTGCTGAGCTTGGCCGCCAGCGCCGCCCGCGTGATGGTTCCACTCGGGTTGACTTTCGGGCCGGCGATAAACGCGTAGGGCGGCGTCTGCTGCACCGTAGTCAAAGAGACTTCCAGGAATCCTTTGTCGATGGCGATCTGCACATAGCCGCGAAGCTCGTTCGGAATCTGGGTGTTGTCCAGGAGCGGCTTGGTCTGGCCGTCGGAATCCACGGCTGTTACCGTGCTCCCCGCTTTCTGTTTGGCTTCGGCGTCGAGACCGAGCGCGCGAACGAAGGCGACGGCGAGATCGAGACGACTGACCGTGCCCGAAGGGTTGAAGAGAGAGCCCGTGGCGCTCATCAAACCTGCGGGCTTGAAGTCCCAGTCGCGCAGCGTCGAACCGTTGGCGGTCACGGCTTCGGCAATCGCCGCCAGATCGCCCGACACGTCCGTGAACCTGGGCGTTGCGCCCAGGGACTGGCGCAGCGGCGTGTTCAGCGCCAGCGCTCGCGCGAAGTCTTCACGAGTCACCGTCGCACTTGGACGGAAAGTGTTGTCGGCGAAGGTATCCAGCATGCGGTTCGCCAGGGCGAATCTGATCGCCTGTTCGGCCGCGTTGCCCTGTATGTCCGACGGCTCCTCGACCGCCACCACGGCCTGCTTGATGAGGCCGTCCACGCGCTCCGGCACGGCGATGCCGACCGGCGCTGAGACCGGCGCGGCGGCGAGCCCGCGCAGGCCGCGTACCTCGACAACCCATTCTCCCGGCACAGGATTCTTCAAAAGAAGCTCGCGGCGCGGAGCGTCGAGACCGGGGAGCGCCGGAGGTTGGGAAAACGCACACGGCGGAACGGCTGCCGGGTCGGCTGCGGCCGGATCGGGCGTGCATCCCGGCGGATAGACCGCCAGGCCCATGGAGTTGCTCGTCTCCGCTGTGGCGTCGTTGTTGCCAAAGTCAATGCGGACATCAAGGAGACCTTTGCCCGGCTCGACCGTGAAGCGATACGTGTTCGTGTTGCTGCTTTGCGGGCCCGGCTGCTGCGGCATGTAGTTGATGGTGAAACTTTCCGGCGCATCGTAATTGACCGTCAGATCGGTATTGAAGCTCGGTTTAACGAGCGCGCCGTAAGCTTTCGCGCGGTGGTAGACCTTATCGACGGCAGCGTACGCGTTGATGTAGCCGGCGCCCACCTCGTAGTCTGCGCGACCCGGCATAGGCGTCGCCGTCTCCTGTATGATCTGCTTGACTTCGTCCGGCATCAGCGTCGGGTCGGCGCTGAGCATCAGCGCTACGACTCCGGCGACATGCGGCGTCGCCATCGAAGTGCCGCTGATCTCCGTGTAGAAGGGCAAATAGGTGGTCGGGATTTCATCTACGTCAGTGGCAATCGCAGCGCCGGAGATGAACCCGTTGGCAACGACGTTGGAAGAGGAGCGCGTAGAGATGATGTCGGTGGTGAATTTACCTATGTTGCTATCGAACTCGCGGCCCGTGCCGGGAGCGGTTATGGTCGGCGCGTCGTAGTCGTTAAGCGGGTCGCTGTCGCCCAGTCGATCTTCTTTCGGCAGCCCGCGCGATGAGAAGCTCGCCAGCCCGCCCTCTTTCGTGCCTGCCGCGACCGAGATTACCCAGGGCGCTTTGGCGTACGGGTTATGCGTGTCCGGC
>DASQYE010000675.1:0-7077 GCA_035639355.1 Pyrinomonadaceae bacterium | reverse complement strand
AACTAACTCAACGGTGAGTGAGTCAGGCTATCGGCAGAAATCCCTACCTTGCGCCCGAATCGTTCAAAGAACCCTAGCTTAAGTTCCTTAATATCCTTAAGGTTTACAAGGTATACTTGTGCGTACAATGTACACCGTAGGTATACTTGTATACCGTATACGGTTAACCTGTCAACACGAAATGTTAACCGAGTTAACTGGTAAACCCATTGAATCTAAGGGACTTACGTTGTTTGCATTGCTTGCAATGTGCTGTCAAGCAAGGATTTACGTCTAGACATTTCTAGAATGACAGGGCGAAATATCCCGTGATATTTTTTCCTATCAAATCCTATCAGGACGTATCCAGACCGTATTGAACCGTACTCAGTTCGTATTGAGAGCGTAAGTTCCCAGCCTCGCCTTCAAAGATCGTTCGGGCATCCTTGCCCAAAAATTCCAAAGTCTGCCCAACAATTCAGAGCCTAGCATATATTTTTAGGCAAAGCACCCTGTGTGTATACTCTATTACCACTGTATACTTCGTTATCACTTTAGCAAATCGCCGAGTTTCCCAGGAAAAAGCGGAAAGATGGCTGTTGGGCGTTGGAAGTGGATACTTGGTATTCATTTTGGGTGGGGGTGTGGGCGGGTTGGGGTGTGGGCGGGTTGGTGGCGGTAACTTGCGGTAATTAGATGGGTTAGGTGGCGGGTTGAGTAGTGTCGTGGGCGTGGCATGAGGCTTGTAATGGTGGAGGGCGGATCGTTGACAGGAACACTGGTTCAAGGTAAAGCGGCCTTGATCTTTGAGCCGGTGCGGCGTACCTCACACGCCTTTGCGACCCCTGTTGACGATCTGCTCTCTAAAATTACAAAAAATTTGACACTGTGCCGGTTCCCCTCGCACTTATAAAAAGCGCGGCTTCGATGAAGAGGCACAAACAAGGAAGAAAGGATTACCCATCATGTTACGCCGAATCACAGCTTACTTAATTCTAAACAGCTTGGTGCTCCTCTCCGTTGCTCCCCTGACAACGGTCGCCGCCGCCGCAGGCAAGAACAATAAGGCACAGGGACAGGCTCATAAAAAACTGTCACCCGAACTCGAATCCGGCAATGCGACCGGCTCAGTGCGCGTTATCATTCAGACCAAGGGCCGTCCTTCAGCCGACCAGGAGAGCGCGCTCAGGAACGCCGGCGGCTCAAAGCGCAATGGCTACGAGGCGCTTGATGTGTTGGTTGCGGACGTTCCGGCCGGCGCTCTTTCGAGCCTCGCCGCACGCTCTGATGTCGATTACATCTCGCCCGACCGCGCAGTGAAGTCGCAGGGAAGTTTCGCGGCCGAGACGACGGGCGCGGCGCTGGCGCAGGCAGGCGCAACGGGCGGAGCGAAGTTGACGGGCAAGGGCGTGACCATCGCCGTGCTAGACAGCGGCATCAGCTCGAACCACCCGGACTTCAACAAGAATGGCAAGTCGCGCATTCTCACGGCGGTTGATTTTACAGGCAGCGCACGTCGCGGCGACGCTTTCGGTCACGGCACGGGCGTGGCGAGCGTGGCGGCCGGCAACGGTGCGGCATCGAGCGGTTACGCGGGCAACTACGCGGGCATCGCGCCGGAAGCGAGCCTCGTTGATCTTCGCGTGTTGGACGAGAACGGGTCGGCGCTTACCAGCACCGTGCTGAGCGCAATCAATTGGGCGATCATGAACAGCGCGCGCTACCAGATTCGCGTCATCAACATGAGCATGGGCGCGCCCGTTCGCGAGTCCTACAAGATAGACCCCCTGTGCAAGGCCATCGAGCGTGCAGTGCGCGCGGGCATCGTCGTTGTAGCCAGCGCCGGAAACTACGGCCACACAGACCGCGTGGTCGGTTACGACAACCAGGGCAAGCCGCTCTACCAGATCGCCTACGGATCGATCAGCAGCCCCGCCAATAGTCCTTATGTAATCACGGTCGGAGCCACAGACAATCGCTCGACGGTGAAGCGCTCGGACGATTTCGTAGCCCAGTATTCATCCAAAGGCCCGACGCTGTTCGATCGCCTCGCCAAGCCCGATGTCGTCGCGCCCGGCGCACGCATGATCGCGGCGATGTCGCAGGAATCGAACCCGACTTTCAACTCCATGCTTCCGCAGAACGTGCAGCAGCCTGTGTCGGCCATGGGGATGCAGAACGCTTACTTCAAATACTCCGGCACGTCTTTCGCCGCTCCGGTCGTTTCGGGAACGGTGGCGCTGATGCTCCAAGCTAACAGCTCCCTGACCCCGCACCTCGTCAAAGCCACGCTCATGCGAACGGCTGAATCGCTGCCCGGCGTGAAGTTCGGCAACAAAGCGCAGAGCGTCGTAACGCAGGGCGCAGGACAGATCAACGCGGCCGGCGCGACCGCAATGGCGCAAGCCATCGTGCCGAACGCCGACAAGCTGGTCGCCGGCAATCGCCTGTTTCGCGGTAACATGACGATGAGCGGGCTCGGCAAGGTTATCATCGGCGGCGAGACGGTTGCCTCTAATGTTCACGTCATCTATGCGGACGGCGTAATCTTCGGTGACCACCCCGTAGTCGTCAACGGCATCCTCCTCAGCGATGGCATCCTTCTGAGCGATGGATGGGTACTCAGCGACGGCATTCTCGTCGATGACGGCATCCTTCTCAGTGACGGAATCCTTTTGAGCGATGGCATCCTTCTGAGCGATGGCATTCTCTTGAGCGACGGCATCCTGCTGAGCGACGGAATCCTCTTGAGTGATGGAATACTTCTCAGCGACGGCATTCTCGTCGATGACGGTATCCTTCTCAGTGACGGCATCCTTTTGAGCGATGGCATCCTTCTCAGCGATTAATCCTTTGAGGAGAACCTCACAATAAAGAAGGCGGGTGGAGATGATGGGCTCCACCCGCCTTTTTGTGTTTTAAGAAGCTAAAAAAAGCGTCCGCCTCCCTGCCTGTGTGTCGTTCTACTTCGAGATGAACAGCGGCTTAGCGCGCCGGGCGCTTGAAATCGAATTTTGCGGCCTCATGCGCCTTTCCCTGTCGCGCTGCCCTTTGATCGGGCTTCCCTTTCCACTACCAGGCTGAGGCCCATGATGAAGTAGAAGATCATAGCAACCTCAGAGTCGCCGAAGTTGTAGTGAACCAACCCGCTCGCGAAGAATCCGACGAGCCCGCCCAGCGCGCCGAGCATAATGCCTCGCTCGACCCACTCGCCGGCATCCATGCTTCGCACACCACGCCAGAGCATGCGCGCGTAGAGACCCACGAGGACAAGCCAAGCGACCAGAGTGGGCACGCCCCTCTCAACCGCTAGCTGCAAAGGCGTCGAGTGCATGTGGCCCATAGGAATGCGCCCGTTATCGAAGAGCCCCCACTCGCGCCAGTGTCGCTTGATGGAGTCCATGCCGACGCCCACGAGCAGATGTCGCGGCTTGCTCACGAGCAGTTGCAGCCCTTCGCGCTGAACAGTCTTGCGCCAATTGATAGAGTCGTCCTTTGAATCGAAGAAGCTGACGTTACGCTTCTGCTGTAAAACGAAAAGCCCCGTCAGGATGACGGGCACGGCGCAGGCGGCCAGGATCAGGATCGTCCGGCGGCTCCTCGCGCCCACCAGGACGATCAAGGACGCCGAGAGCAGGAACGCCAGCCACGAAGCGCGCGTGACGGTTAAAAGCAGAGCTACGCAAAGCCCGGCGAGCGCCAGGACGAGCAACACCGCGCCGCGCGTCTTCCACTCTCGCAGAGCGATCAGGAGCCCCAGCACGAGCGACGCGATCAATTGAAGCGCCTCCGCGTAGGTCGTGTAATGACCGTAGAAACCTTTTGCGCGCCAGTCGCGCCCGCGCGACCAGCTTCCAATCCCGAGCCTTGAAAGCGTCGTCGAGCCTTCCTGCAAGCTGCCGCGCGCGACATCGAAGGTAGGCGTCCACTCATAACGATAAATCTTGACCCTTGCCGCCGCTGCTGCTGCTGCTGCTGCTCCTCCTCCTGCGCCCGCCGCTTCCCCCGAAGACGATTCGAGAGCCGCGAGCAATTCTTCAGGATTGTGGAGCGCGCGGCCGTCTACTTCGAGCAGCGTATCTCCGTCCCGCACGCCGGCGGCGTAAAGAGGGCTCGCTTCGTTTAAGTCAGCGACCTTGACGCCGCGACCCACGGCGCGCTCGCCCAACACGTACAAGACGTTAATCATGCACGACGCGATCAAAGCGTAAGTCAGATAGCGCAGCATGCGCTTTGACGAGACGTTTTCCGCCACCAGGTAAACGATCGTGAAGAGGGACGCGCCGCGCAGTTTTCCTATCGAAACCAGCGGATCGTAGGACGCGAGCGAGGAGATCATTGTGAGAATAAAAAAGGCCAGCAGCGCGTAATCGAGCGGCGTCCTGTGAAGGCGCAGTCGCGGTCGCACCATCAGGCGCACGACCCAGAAGAGCATCCCGCAGGCCCAGGCTATCTGCGTCGCCGCAATCGAGTGCGGCGCAGAGACCGCCAGCACAAAGAGAGAGCCAATAATCGCACGGTCAAGCCATTGAGGAAGGGCGGAGGGCGGAGGGCGGAGGGATGAAGCAAGATTAACGGAAGGTGTCGAGCCGGGGGAAGACGGTGATTCCGCTTCAGCTATCACGTCCACATGTCTATGCGCGCTCGTGTCGTTGCTCTTTTCATCCCTCATCCCTGCGGCCCTCAGCCCTTCCTAGTAGGCGTCGTCGCCGCGCAGCATGACGGGCAGGGTACGCAGGATGATCTTGAGGTCGAGCAGGAGCGACCAGTTCTCTATGTAGTAGAGGTCTAGGCGCACCATCTCGTCAAAGGGCAGGCGGTTGCGGCCCGATACCTGCCACAGGCCCGTCAGCCCCGGCTTCATGTCGAGCCGCTTGCGATGCCACAGCTCGTAAGCTTCAACCTCGTAGGGGATGGGCGGCCTTGGGCCGACGATGCTCATATCGCCGCGCAGGACGTTCAGCAGTTGCGGCAGCTCGTCCAGGCTCAGGCGGCGAAGCACCCGGCCCACTCGCGTCACGCGCGAGTCCGTCACCAGCTTATAGACGGGCTGCTCCTGATCGCCGAGGTTGGCTTCGGGCCGTCCGGCTATGTAACGCTGCTGGTACTCGCGGTGCGGCCCGTCGTCGCTGCCGACGCTCATCGAGCGGAATTTATAGAAGAGAAAAATACGCCCATCCATCCCGACGCGCTCTTGCTTGTAGAAGACGGGGCCTCTGGAATCCAGCTTGACCAGCAGGGCGATGACCATCCAGAGAGGCGAGAGAACGGAAAGGGCAAATGAAGCGATCAGGATGTCGGAGAGGCGCTTGGTCAACGCCGCGGCGCTCGACAGCGGCTCGCGGAACAGCGTAATCATCGGCAGCGCGCCGATCTGGTCGATCTCCGTCTTGCTCGGCAGGAAGTTGAAGAGGCTCGGCGCTATACGAAACTCTACGCCGCGACGACGCCCGCAACGCATCATCACCTCGAAGAGCGCGTCGCCCGAAACGTTCGGGTCCGTAATGATGACCTCGTTTGCGCCCGACTCGCGTATCGCTTCCGGCAGCGTTTTGAGATCGCCGACGACCGGCACGCCTTCAAATGACGGCGGCACTGTGGCGTCGATCGCTCCGTTCTCGACCACGCCGATGACGCGATAGCCAAGCTCGGGGCGCTCGCGCATCTCCCTTATGCAAAGGGCCGCTTCCGGGCCCCGGCCCACCACGAGCGTCGGAATCAGATTTATGTCTTTGCGGCGCGCGAGGCGCTGCGCAGTGCGCACGGCGACGCGTAAGAGGCCCAGGGATATGAGGGCTAAGATGAAGTCCAGGATAAAGACTGCGCGCGCATAAGAGAAGGCGCGATATTCGTAGACGCCGCGATACAGAAAGGCCGTCGCCACGATGAGCAGCGACCCTATGGCCACCGCCTTGAAGATGCGAACGCCGTCTTCGACTAAGGAGAACTCGCCGCGCAGGCGATAGAGATCGTAGTACCGGAGCGCCAGCAGCCGGATCGGCAAGACGAGCAGCAGAACCGCCCCGTAGGGAGCAAACTCATCGCTCCAGGCGATGCCCCGAGCGCCGACGGCCGTCTGAAAGATCGGCCCGCCTTCGCGCAGGTAAAAGGCCGCGAAGAAAGAGAGCAGCGTGAGCGCGGCGTCCGCGACGACGAGCGACGCCTTGAAGAGTGGGACGGCCCAACGGGGCGCGCGCGCCGGGACGCGCACCTCCCGCGCTTCGCTCAACCTTTCTTTAAAACGCTCGGCCCTCATCTTATCTCGTCGCTCGAAGGGTAAACGGCCCGTGGCGAAAACAGCTTAGCACTAATTCGCATCGCCCATTTACTCTTCGCCAAGAATTAATCGTACTACGCTGGCGCGCACGCCGCGCGCGCGACGCGGCTCGGCGCTTCCCTTCTTCTCGAAGGGCAAAGCGTTCAGGTCTTCGAGCGTGCCGACGCGGCGGAGTCTATTATCTCGCACCAGCTCTTCGTCGATGGCTGCCCAGCGGCCGGCGTAAATGGTCACGGCAGGCACGCCGAGCGCCGCCGCCTCGCGATTCATTGTGCCGCCCGCGCTGACGACCAGGTCGGCCGCAGCCACGAGGTTCGCCCCGTCCAGCGCCTCGCCCGGTAAGATCATGTTCGCCCCGGCGCGCGCCGCGTAGAGGGCGCGCTGCGCGGCGTTGCGCGCCAGCAATATGACCTTGACGCTGGGGCGATCCCTGAGGCGCTTGAGAAGCTCTTCAAACAGCTCGTTATCGAAACGGTGGTAAAGCGCCTCGCGCGCGGGCGGGCGCACGACGACGAGTACGTCATGGGGACGAACGCCGAGCCCGCACAGAGTCTCCGCAAAGCGCGGGTCGGGTGCGAAGTCCGCCAGGTACACGTCCTCCTTCGTGCCGTCGTAGCGCCTCACTTTCCGCGCGCGCGCCCCGTACCGGCCGAGCGCCCTTTCGGGAAAGGCGCGCGGAACGATCACGCGCGAGGCGAGCCTGAAGGCAAGATGGTTCGCCGGCTGGTGCTCGTAGTCCATCAGCGTCACGCTCTTTATACGGAGCGCGCGGGCCGCCGCCAGCTGCGCGTAAGAGTTGTGGCTGAGCGCCAGATCGAGCC
>DASQYE010000674.1:0-8338 GCA_035639355.1 Pyrinomonadaceae bacterium | reverse complement strand
CGTCACCTTCAGATTGTCTATCACGCTCTGCGCGAGCTTGCCCTTGTCAGCCGGGAGCTGCGCGATGAGAAAGCTGCTGAACTGCTTCAAGGCGGCGAAGGAATCGTTCAGGTTGCGGGCCTGCTCGGGCTTTTCCGTGTGCGCGACCATCAGCACGTCGAAGCCGGTGGCCGTCGTGCCGATTGAGCCGTAAGCCTGTCGGATCGAAGCGATGCTCTTGCTGATCTCTTCGTTACCAATGCTGGAGGCGTTGGCGACCGACGGCGGCACGTTGGCGGCGAATCCTAGAATCGCGTTCGGATTGCGCGTCGCCATCTGGACCAGCTCGGCCCCTATGCGCCCGCGTCCTCTGTGCGCATCGACCGCCGCCCGCACCACGTTCAGGTCTCCGAGCGCGAGCGTGTTTGTGTCGAGCGCGGCGACCGAAATGTCGCTGACCTTCATGTTAAGAAGCCCCAGCCACTTCATCCTATCGTTTACGGCGAATGTGTAGATAGTCTGCCCGCCGTACTTCTGTTCCTGGTATTTGCCCTTCATGGCGATGCGCGCGGCGGCGATCATGGCCGGGGCATTGAAGCTTCCCTGTGCGAGCGCGACTATGTCGGTGGTGACGACCGTCGGCGAGCGATTGATGAAGCGCAGGCCGACCGCTACGCGGTCAAACGAGCGCACGTCCAGACCGTAGCGCGTTTTGAAGCTGTCTATATCGGCATTGATCTGCGCCAGCCTAGGCTTGTCTTCGGCCAGAGCGCGCGGCAAAGCATCATTCAATATCTTCTGCACATCGACGAACATCGCCACATCGGAGGCGGGAAGCATAGGCAGCAGCGCATTCGCCGCCGGGGCAGCAGTAGCAGCCGTCTGCTTGTTCTGAGCGCTCACTGCCGGAACAAGCCATACCGCGAGCGTAACGCTAAGCACAATCAACGAAATTTTCTTAGTCACTATTGATAACTCACCTTTCAGAAAAGCAAGAATGAAGGCTGCAAGGATGAAGGCGGAAAGACGGGCTGTGTTAGCTGAATGATTCAATCAACATAGCAACGCTTTCATCCTTCCGACTTGCGGGTGTCCGCCAACCTCCGATGCGCAGCGTGGCGGGCGGGGTTGGCTTTATTTTCTCTTGGCGCGACGGTTTTCTTCCCCGTCTCCGCCGAGCAGACCGGGCAGCGATGGAAGCATCTGCGCTGTGATCTCGTCGGAGGTCACTTTTTTGTAGTCCTTCGGCAGCTCGAAGAGCGACGGGTCAACCTCCTGCTTGATGTCGCGCAGCTCCATTGAGACCTTAGAGCCGCGCGCCGCGTCACCCGTCGAAGTGGTCTCGGACTTGATAGGCATCCCGAGCGATTCGTCTACCCAGATGATGGTCTCGGTCTTGACGCCGCGCGCCTCCTCGCCCTTGGCGGTCGTCGTCACTTTATACTTGGTCGTAGCACGCCCGTTGACCGTCTCCGCGCCCAGCGTTTCGTAGCTGGCTCCGGGGCTCGACTCGTTAATCAGCTTGTCGGGCGAAAAATCGGACGGAAGATTTTGGGCGATGCCGGAGGCTGCGCCCCCCTCGCCTGGCTTTATCTCGGCGTAGAGCTTCTTTGAATGGAGAAGCATGTAATGTCCGGACGAGAGTTGCAGGTCGGACATACGCGCGCCGGGAATCAACTCGTAATCGACGCGCCGCTTGTCGCCGTCGCGCGCGATCTTGATCTCGCGACTCAAAAGGTTGCCGATGCCTGGGATGCCCGCAGCGTCGCCGCCGAGGCTGCCCGTGACGACCATCGTCGCCACGTAACGCTCCGGCTCTTTGGTGGAAAACGGCGGCGTTCTGGAAGTGTTATCTGCGGCGGTTGAAGAGTTACCATTGCCCGCGCCGCCCGCGCCCGTATTGGCTTCGCCGCCCGAGCGTTTGCAGGCTGTCGTGGTAAGACCGGCGACGACCGCAAGCATAAGCGCCAACGATAAGACGAAGGCTCTACGGCGCTCTCGCTTCGCTTTCATTGATTCCACAGCCATTAATTTAAGAGCCACCGGCACGAATTGAAAAGGGATCAAAATTTTTCTTCTCCTTAAGCTCAAACGCGCTCGACCAGTAGGGCCAGGCCCATCCCGCCGCTGACGCAGAGCGTCGCCAGTCCTCGCCGCGCCCTGCGTTTCTTCATCTCGTGCAGGAGCGTGGTCGTGATGCGCACTCCCGTGCAGCCGATCGGATGCCCCAGGGCGATGGCCCCGCCGTTGACGTTCAAACGCTCGGCATCAAACCCCAGGTCACGGTCGCAGGCGATGACCTGTGCCGCAAATGCTTCGTTCAGCTCGACCAGGTCTATATCGTCCAGCGTCAGGCGCTGTCGTTCGAGCAGCGCCCGCACGGCGGGCACAGGGCCAATGCCCATGATTTCGGGTGCGACGCCCGCGATCTCGTAATCGACTATGCGCGCCTGCGCTTCAGCGCCCGATTCTTTCAAAGTCTCCTCGTCCATCAAGACGAGCGCCGCCGCGCCGTCCGTGATCCCGGAAGAGTTGCCCGCCGTCACCGTTCCGTCTTTGTCGAAGACGGGCGCGAGCTTGGCCAACGCCTCGATCGTCGCGCCCGCCCTGTAATGCTCGTCGCGCGCGAAAGTCAACGTCTCGCCCTTGCGGCCCTTGATTTCGAGCGGCAGGATTTCCGACGCGAAGCGAGCGCCCTCTATGGCCGCTTCGGCGCGCTGCTGCGACCTCAGGGCGTACTCGTCCTGCTCACGCCTGGAGATTTCGTAACGCCCGGCCAAATTCTCAGCCGTTTGGCCCATCACCAGTCCCGAGAGCGGATCGTTGAAGCCGTCGCGGTACATTCCGTCAACCAGTTCCGTGCTGCCCATGCGCATTCCCCAGCGCGCGCCCTCCGCATAATAAGGGACGCGCGACATACTCTCCGCGCCGCCCGTGAGCACTGCGCGCGCGCGCCCCAGCATGATCTCCTGAGCGCCGAGGATGATGGCTTTCAGTCCGGAGCCGCACGCCTGATTGACCGTGAAGGCGGGCACAGTTTCGGGAACGCCCGCGCGATACGTGATCTGTCGCGCGACGTTCGGGCCGCCCCCGGCCTGCCTTGCCGAGCCCCAGATCGATTCCTGAATCTGCGCGGGAGAGATGCGCGCACGGCGTAGACTCTCCTCGGCCACGGCCACGCCCATGTCTGCTGCCGACCACCCGGCCAGCGTCCCGCCGAAACGCCCTATCGGCGTGCGCACGGAACCCGTTAGATAGACATTCTTCATTGCCACGCTGTCCTTAAATGGGAAATACTTATTGTGTCCGAATGACGTGTGTTTGATGGAAGATGTTAACACAGGGAAAAGCAGGGATGAAGGCTGCAAGGAGGAAGGCGGAAAGACGGGCTGTGTTAGCTGAATGATTCAATCAACGCAGCCGCGCTTTCATCCTTGCGGCCTTGCAGCCTTCACCCTTGCTCTTCCGCCGCCTCACGAGATGCTGGAACGCCTCAACGATCCTGAAGAGATAGAAGAAGCCGCGCGGCGCATTAAGGAGTTGATCGAAGCGCACGGCGAGTGGGTCTACGCTCAAAGTTCGGGCGCGGCTTCGACGGCGCTGCGCAAGAGCGAGATTGATCTCCACGCCGCGCGTAATCGTCTGATCTTCTCCTGCTGGACTGAGAAAGGCGTGCGCTCGTGGCGCATCAGCGCATGGGAATGGACGGGCGCAAAGCTCCTGCTCGAAGCGACGCGCCGCGCCGGGGCCGAGCGCACAGGGATTGAGCTTGTCCCGCGTCTCTCTACGAAAGCCGTCGATACGATCATCAGCGCCGCGCGTCGTGAACGCGCGCAGCATCTCGCGCAGCTAGCCTGCGCGCATGCCGAGGGTGCAAAGATTGAGCGGACGGCGCTCAGCGCCGGCGCTCGGCGCGGGCTGCCCGGACGATACGCACGCGTGCTGCTTCGCCTGGGCCGCGAGCGCCTGGCCGTCACAGGCGTAGTCACCCCCGGCCAAGCCTACGACGTAGACGCTTTTCTCTCTTCCGCTCTCATCTGGTTTACGCGCGGCGCGGGCGAGCGCGCTCGCCCGCCCTCCATACGCAAACTCTGGCTCATCGCCGACCGTCGGCACGCCGCGACGATAGCCGAGCGCATCGCACTCTTGCGCGAAGACCTGCGCCGAGCCGTCTCTCTATTCATGATCGACGACGAGTGGCGCGAGCTGAGCCCGGTTCGCTCCCCGGAGCAGGCGGAGCTATGGACGGCGCGACCCGCGCGTTTCCTGCGGCCCTCACAAGCCGAGCCGAGCGAACGGGCCGCGCGGGTCGTAGCCCTCGCGCCCCTCGCGATCGACGTGGTGCGCGCGCGTCATGGCGAGACCCTTCGCTTTCACGGACTACCCTTCGCTCGCGTGCGCCGTGTGATGAAGGCCGAGCACGTCTGGTTCGGCGTCGCCTCGTCGCCTCGCCGCCTGCTGGACGAGAACACGGCCGATGACTGGACGGGTCTCTTACATCAGCTGAGCGAGCACCGTCGCGCAGACGCCATTGATCGCCGCCACGCTCTATACAGGCTCGCGCCCGAAGCGTGGCTTGAATCCATGCTCCGTCGCGACATTACTCAGCTCGATCCGGGCCTTATCCTCTCGCCGCTCTACGCGCAGTTTCGCGCCGCGCATGAGGCACGGGGCGCAGGCGCACGTCCCGTTGACCTGCTGGCGCTCAGGCGAGACGGTCGTCTGGTCGTCATAGAGCTGAAGGTTTCCGCAGACCGCGAGCACGTCCTTCAAGCGGCCGATTACTGGCGGCGCGTAGAGGCGCACAGGCTCTGGGGCAACCTCCGGCGCGCGCGTTTATTCGGCGACGCCGCTATCGCAGACCACTCCCCGCTCGTCTACCTGGTCGCGCCGACGCTCTCCTTCCATCGCTCCTTCTCGACGCTGGCCCGCGCCATCGACCCGCGAATCGAAATCTATCGCTTCGACCTCAACGAGGACTGGCGCGCAAGGGTGCGCGTCATGCGACGAACACAGGTGAATTAACTTTGAGGATCAGGCCTGATCCCTGCCGACAAACTATTTCCCTAGACCGGAACAAGAGGGTGAACGTCGAGCGCAAAGGCGCGCGGGCGGAAGGCTTCGCTGCCAGACCTTTATCGCGTCGGGTTTGGAGGGCTCGGATTTCTTACGGGGTCAGCGCCAGTCGGGCGGCTCCGAGGGCGGCACGTAGGCGCTCTCCAGCTCGTTCGACGGTAGCTCTTTGAACCAGCTTGAGCCGGTCGAGTGGCCCAGCTTGCGGCGCAGCAAACTGCGGAAAGCCTTCTCCTGGGCGGCCGCCGTGAAGGCGCGCTTCGGTATCACGGAGATCATGCCCTTGCCGTACACCAGCACGTAGAAGCTTTCGTTTTCGAGAACCCTGTTGTAGAGACTCCAATTGAGCCTGGAATCAACCTGCTCGGTCACAAAATGGATGCCGTCTTCCGTGAACTCCAGGGAATATTCGTCGCGGTATTTGGGGTCGCTGCGAAATCGTTGGCGCGGAAAGACCAGGAAGAGCGCCAGCACGAAGACGAAGAGAACCATGCCCGTGCTCAAAAGGAAGAGCGACATGGCGGCCTCGTTGATCGCCGCGAAGAACGTGAAGGCCAGCGCGAGCAGTAGAAAAGCCGCGCCGAAGCGCAGCAGAAGCATAGGTTGCCCTATGAGGTAGAGGCGCGTCGCCGCCACCCATTCCTTCTCCGTATATTTAAAATGCAGCCGGACTGTTTCGTCCATCCTTTTTGCCCTCCGGCGAACAGCTTTCGATCAAGTATTGCTGACGCTCGTGATGCGGTCGCGTTCCTGCGTCGCCTGCTCCATGCTCGACAGTATGCCGCTGATTCTCATCCTGAACTCGTCGGCGTTGGTGGCGTTTCGGAGCGCCTCTTCGAGCGTGATTAGACCTGACTGGTAGAGATGAAAGAGCGATTGATCGAAGGTCTGCATGCCGTACTGAGTATTACCGACGGCGATGGCTTCGCGTATCTGCGAGGTCTTCTCTTCGTTGATGATGCAATCGCGTATCAGGCCGGTCGAGACCAGAATCTCTATGGCGGGCACACGCCCCGCGCCGCGCGCGGCCCGTACCAATCGCATCGAGACGACGGCCTTGAGAATGCCGGCGAGCTGTAGGCGGACAGATTTTTGCTGGTGCGCCGGAACCGAAGAGACTATGCGCGTGATCGTCTCCGTCGCGTCGAGCGTATGAAGCGTGGAGAGAACCAGATGGCCCGTCTCGGCGGCGGCCAGCGCCGTCTCGATCGTCTCGTAGTCGCGCATCTCGCCGACCAGTATTACGTCCGGGTCCTGTCTGAGCGCTCCGCGCAGCGCCTCGGCGAACGAGCGCGTGTCAACGTCCACCTCGCGCTGCGAGATGAAGGAACGCTTGTCGCGGTGAAGGAATTCTATGGGGTCTTCGATGGTCACGATGTGGCCGCTGCGCGTGGCGTTAATGCGGTCTATCATGGCGGCGAGCGTCGTGGATTTGCCGGAGCCCGTCGCTCCCGTGACCAGTATCAGCCCGCGTCGCTCATCCGTGATCCGTTCGATGACGGGCGGCAGGCCAAGCTCGCTGCTGGTGCGCACCTGATCCGGGATGACCCTGAGGACTATGGAGACGGTGCCGCGCTGCTGAAAGACGTTGGCGCGAAAGCGGCCCACGCCCGCGATGCCGTAGCCGATGTCGGCCTCGTTGACCTCCTTGAACCGCTGTTTCTGCCGGTTCGACATCATAGAGAAAGCCATGTCGAGCGTGTCTTCCTGTGTGAGCCGCACCGAATCGACGACGGGGCGCAGCTCGCCGCCCAGGCGCATGAAGGGGAACGAGCCGGCTTTGATGTGTAGGTCGGACGCGCCGTGGGCCGTGACTTGTCTCAACAGATCGTCAATCTTGACTGGCATGGGGTAGATAAAAACCTTTCCGCGAGAGAACCGGGAAAAAACTTGGGACGAGGAGGAGGGGCGCTGTCGTTTTTCGGAATCGGGAAATGCTTGCGGGGCGTCTGACGTGAAAGGCGCAACTGTTGCGGCCGAACTCGCGGGCTCTTGCGTGCGCGCCGCCGGAAATTTAAAGCCCGGAAACGCTCAAGCAGCATCATAGCTTGCCAGCGTCGCGCGCGTCAACGATTTATCCAAAAAGCTACGGAAGCGGGGCGGCAGGCGAACCGTAAAAGGGGAAGAAGAAGGATGCGCTCTCCTTTCTTCTTCCCCTTTTCATGTGCCGGCTGACGCTCAAGCGTCGGGCTCTCTTTTCAGTCGGAGGCGGCGGCGTGATAATTGACCAGGGGCTCGTCCGTGGCAGCGCCTGCGGTGGTCGTCGCGGTCGTCTCCGCGATGCGCGCGGTAGTAGTGCTGCTGTGGCCGTTATTGCTGGGCTGTACTTCCTGCTTCTGTTCGTTGACGAAGGTGAGCCAGTCTCCGGGCGCGTCGCGCTCGCCCGAGGTGATCTCGAAGAAGAGCTTTTGAATGCGCGCGGTAATGTCGCCGCGCTTGCCCGTGCCGACCGTGATCCGATCGACCGAGCGGATAGGCGTTATCTCGGCCGCCGTGCCCGAGAAGAACAACTCGTCGGCGACGTAGAGCGCCGCGCGCTGAATGCCCGTTTCGGCGACCGGAATCTCAAGCTCGCGGCATATCTGTATAACGCTGTCGCGCGTAATTCCGGGCAGTATGGAGGACGAGAGCGGCGGCGTAATGACCCTGCCTTCGTGTACGAGGAAGATATTCTCGCCGGAGCCTTCCGAGACAAACCCTCGATCGTCGAGCGCGATGCCCTCGGCGAAGCCGTTCAACAAAGCCTCCATCTTAATCAGCTGCGAGTTCATGTAGTTGGCCCCGCTCTTGGCCATCGCGGGCATGGAGTTCGGCGTCAGGCGATTCCAGGTGGAGACCTGCACGTCCACGCCCTGCTCCAGGGCTTCGTCGCCAAGGTATTTCCCCCAGTCCCAGGCCCCTATGTAGCACGCCAGGGGGTTCGGGAACGGATTGACGCCGAAGGCCGGGTGCTCTTCGTCCAGGCTGCGAAAGATGATCGGGCGAAGGTAACACTGTTCGAGCTTGCTTCGGCGCACCAGCTCGACCGAGGCCGCGAACAACTCATCGCGCGTCCACCCATGATCCATGCGATAAATCTTGGCGGAGTTTATGAGCCGCTGCATGTGCTCGCGCAGGCGAAAGACGGCCGGGCCGCGCTTCGTCTTATAACAGCGTATGCCCTCGAAGACGCTTGAGCCATAGTGCAGGACGTGCGACATGACGTGGACGCGCGCGTCCTCCCAGGGGATGAACTGGCCGTTGTGCCAGACTTCCGAGGCGATGCGAGGCGTGGCCACGTCCTTTA
>DASQYE010000673.1:0-7752 GCA_035639355.1 Pyrinomonadaceae bacterium | reverse complement strand
AGTACGACCTCAGGCGCGATTTTTACGCGCACTTGATTGACCAGCCCCTCTCGTTTTTCCAGGAGCATCGCACGGGCGATTTGATGGCGCGCGCGACCAACGATCTCGCGGCGGTCCGTCAGCTCGCCGGGCCGATGATTATGTACACGCTGCAAACCGTGTTCGTCGTCGTCGTGATACTGCCGCTGATGCTGAGGCTCAGCGTCCGTCTGACGCTGCTGCTTTTGGTGACGATGCCGCTCGTATCGCTCACGGTCAAATATTTCGGCCAGCAGGTGCACTTGCGCTTCGAGAAGATTCAGGACTTCTTCGCGCAAATCTCCGCGCGCGCGCAGGAGAATTTCACCGGGGTGCGGGTGGTGCGCGCCTACGCACAGGAGCGTACGGAGATTGATGCTTTCAACGATCTGAACCGCCAGTATGCCGAGCACAATCTGAGCCTGGTGCGCATAGACGCGGCGATGCGCCCGTTGATAACGTTCTTCATCGGCGCGGGCTTTGTGCTGATCGCTTGGGTCGGCGTCCCTCTGGTCGTGAGCGGCCGGATGACGGTCGGCGAGTTCACGGAGTTCAATCTCTACCTGGGGCGACTGATCTGGCCGCTGATCGCGCTCGGTTACGTAGTCAATCTCTACCAGCGCGGGACGGCGAGCTTGAAGCGCATCAACGCTATCATGTCGGTCGAGCCAAACATCATTGATCGAGGCCAGGGTCGCGGGCCCGTGGCTCAGATACAGGGCCGCATAGAATTTCGCCATCTGACGTTTCGTTACAACGAGCGGACGGAGCCCATCCTGTACGACATCAACCTCACGATTGAGGCGGGCCAGACGGTCGCGCTCGTCGGGCGCACGGGCAGCGGCAAATCGACGCTCGCCAACCTGATTCCGCGCCTCCTGGAAGCGCCGCCCGGCACGCTCTTTATCGACGGCAAAGAGGTGCGCGAGTATCCGCTCGCGCAGCTACGCGCGAGCATCGGCTACGTCCCGCAGGAGACCTTCCTCTTCAGCGACAAGCTGGCCGAGAACATAGCCTTCGGAGTCGAAACGGCGGAGCGCGCCGACATCGAATGGGCCGCAGAGATAGCGGGCCTGACCGAAGACATACGCGGCTTCCCCGAAGGGTTCGACACGATGGTGGGCGAGCGCGGCATTACTCTCTCGGGCGGGCAGAAGCAGCGTACGGCGATTGCGCGCGCCGTCCTGCGCCAGCCCGTAATACTTATACTGGACGACGCGCTCTCGTCCGTGGACACTTATACGGAAGAGAAGATACTGGCCCAACTGCGGGGCGTGATGCGCGACCGTACGAGCCTGATTATCTCGCACCGCATCTCTACGGTGCGCGACGCCGATTTGATATGCGTGCTCGACGACGGGCGGATTATAGAGCGCGGCACGCACAGGGAGTTGCTCGCGCTCGGCGGCGAATACGCAAACCTCTACGAGCGCCAGCTGTTGGAAGAGGAGCTGGCCGCGAGTTGAGCTTCCGGCTCGACTATTGGAAGATTATGAATCCTATTGCTCAGGGATCGAACGCGGTGAATGTGGACGGGCGTTATCGCACGATGCTCGTGCTCTGGTTCGCCATGCTGATGTCTACGGGCATGATGTTTGCCCTGACGCTGGTCATCGAGCGCACGAGCACGTCTACGGGCGGCCCACTTGTCTGGATATTGATGACGCTGGGCATCTCGACTCTTCTCCTCTCTTTCGTGCTCAAGCGCAAGTTTCTGGCGCAAGCGGTCGGCGAGCAGCGTCCAGAGCTTGTGCAGAGCGCTTTTGTCGTCGCCCTGGCCTTGTGCGAGACCAACAGCTTGTTCGGCCTGCTGTGCTACTTTGCGAGCGGCACGCCCTATTACTACCTCTTCTTTATCATCGGCGTGATCGGCTTCCTGCTGCATCTGCCACGGCGCGATCAACTGCTGGCCGCTTCCTACAGGGGGCGGGGTTTGGAATAACCGTAGAGACGAAAAGAAGCTCTGAGAAACATGGCAACTGCTGTCAAACAATTTCACGAAGAGGAGGCCATCGGCAAGACGTATGATTTCCGGGTCGCGCGCAGGCTTCTGGGCTACCTGAGACCGTACCTCATGGCGCTCTTCCCCGCCCTGGGGCTCACGCTCGTGCTCAATCTGCTGCGCACCACGCAGCCGAAATTCACGCAGTACGCGATTGACTGGTACATACTGCCGCGAACCACCAATGGCCTAGGCCTCTTCGCGCTCGTCTACCTGCTGGTGTGGCTGGTCATCTTCGTCTTCTCCTATTTTCAGGCGGTGCTCCTGAACACGGTGGGCCAGCGCGTGATGTACGACATACGCAGCCAGCTTTACGCGAAGCTGCAACAACAGGAGGTGGCCTATTACGACCGCAATCCGGTCGGTCGTATTATGACGAGGCTCACGTCGGACGTGGACGCGCTCAACGAGCTTTTGACCTCGGGCGTGATCGAGCTGCTGGGCGACGTGGTGATGATCGTTGCGATTGCCGCCGTGATGTTTTACATGGACTGGCGGCTGACGCTCGTGGCGCTGGTGACCGTGCCTATGCTGTTCGCGGCTACGAACTGGTTTCGCAAGCACGCGCGGCGCGGTTACGACCGCGTGAGGACGAGGCTGGCGCGCATCAACGCTTTTCTACAGGAGCACCTGTCGGGCGCGCAGACCGTACAGATTTTCAACGCCGAGGAGAAATCGCGCCGACAGTTTCACCAGATCAACGACGATCACCGCAACGCCAATATCGAGACCATCTTTTACTACGCGGTCTTCTTTCCCCTGGTAGACCTGATCGGGGCGGTCGGCGTGGCGCTTATCATCTGGTACGGCGGCTGGCGCGTGATGCAGAACCGGGAAGCCTACACAGTGCTCTCTCTGGGCGCGCTCGTCGCCTTCATACAATATTCGCAGCAGCTCTTTCAGCCCATACGCGACATCTCGGATAAATACAACGTGCTTCAGGCTGCAATCGTCGCTTCGCTTCGCATCTTCCGAACGCTCGATCTGCCCGTCGCCGTGACGACGCCCGCCGAGCCCAAGAAGCGGGGCCGCGCCGAAGGGCGCATAGAGTTCGAAAACGTCTGGTTCGCCTACAACGAAGACGAGTGGGTCTTGAAGGACGTTTCCTTCAAGGTCGAGTCGGGCCAGTCGATCGCGCTCGTAGGTCATACGGGCTCCGGCAAGACGACGATCACAAACCTCTTGATGCGCTTCTATGACGTGCAGCGGGGCCGCGTGCTGCTCGACGGGGTGGATGTGCGCGACTGGGACTTGCAGTCGCTCAGAGAGAATTTCGCGGTCGTCCTTCAGGACGTGTTTCTCTTCAGCGGCACGGTCGAGAGCAACATTCGCATGGGCCGCACTGAGATCAAGCGCGAGCGCGTCCGCTGGGCCGCGCACGAGGTACACGCAGACCGCTTCATAGAGCGATTGCCGGAGGGCTACGAGGCGGAGGTCAGGGAGCGCGGCGCTGGTCTCTCGGTCGGACAAAAGCAGCTCATCTCGTTTGCGCGCGCGCTCGCTTTCGATCCCGCGCTGCTCGTCCTGGACGAAGCGACCAGCTCTATCGACACAGAGACCGAACAACTCATACAGCAGGCCATAGAGCGCGTCATGCGCCATCGCACGTCGGTCGTCGTCGCTCATCGGCTCTCGACCATACAGCGGGCCGACCGCATCATAGTGCTTCATCACGGCGAGGTGCGCGAGCAGGGGTCGCATCAAGACCTGCTGGCCGTGCGCGGTCTGTACTGGAGACTCTACAAGCTGCAATACGCGGAAGGGTCGGGCGGTGAGCAGAGGACTACGGGGCCGCTCAGCGATAGCTTGCAGTATGGCGATTAATAGTTTATCGAAGAATCGAGCGGCGGTTCGCGGAAATATTCGCGTTGTTCTTCCGGCGTCGGCTCGCGTGTAATGCGCGTGCGCGCCAGCGCGATCAATTCCTCTATGGATGCGCACACCGGACAGGCGTGGATTCGCGCCGTCCAGTCATCGCTCGCGGTGACTATGTATTTTCCGTCCGCGCTGAAAACCGCGCTGCGTACCCCGTCGTCGTGCTGGCGAAGCTCGGAGACGACCTCACCGCTGCTCACGTCCCAGACGCGCGCCGTCCTGTCCAGGCTCGCCGTAACCACATACTTGCCGTCGGGGCTGAAGGAGGCGTCCATTAAAGGATCGGAGTGCCCGCGCAGCTCCTTGACGAAACCACCCGTGGCGGCGTCCCAGAGGCGCGCCGTCTCGTCATAACTCGCCGTAACTATATACTTGCCGTCGGGACTGAACCGCGCGTGGCTCAAGCCACTCTGATGACCGCTCAATATTGCAAGGCTGCGCCCGGTGCCGGCTTCCCAAATCCGGGCCGTCCCATCCAGGCTCGCCGTGACGACATACTTGCCGTCGGGGCTGAAAACGGCGCTGTTCACGCTCTCTGTATGCCCTTTTAGTTTGGCGACGGGGCTTGCCCGTCCGCTCTCCCAGTCCCAGATGCTGGCCACGCCGTCCAGGCCCGACGTGACTATGTACTTGCTGTCGGGGCTGAAGGCGGCGCTGCTCAGGGGGCTGTCCTTACGACAGTTCTCGCACAATTTGGCGAGTTCTCTGTAGGCGCTGGCCTCCTCGTCAGGGTCATCCATGGTTTGCTGGCTCGCGTCCTGTACGGGACGCGGGGTAGTGACCCAGATGCGCGCCGTGTGATCGTCGCTGGCCGTGACGATGTACTTGCCATTGGGGCTGAAAGCGGCGCTGTTGACGATGCTTTCGTGGCCGCGCAGCTCCGATACGAATCTGGCGGTGCTCGCTTCCCATACCCAGGCCGTCTTGTCCGAGCTGGCGGTGACGACGAATTTGCCGCTCGGGCTGAAGACGGCGCTATTGACTTTATCTTTATGGATACGCAGCACCAGCTCCAGCGTCATGCGAAGCGCGTCCCTGGCCTCCGCCGTGGGGTATGTATCTCCTGCGGCGACGGCCAAGTTCAGGCTCAGCTGAAGGTCGTCCGCGAGTTTTGCGACCGCGTTTCTTGCCAGCGCGCGGGAATAGGCGATCTTGCGCGTCTTCTCCTGCTCCCTCAACGCTTCCTCCTGCGCCCTCTTCATAGACTGCTGGACGTAGAACATGTAACCTGCCAGGCCGATCATCGCCGTCAACAGAAGCGCGAACAGAAACACCAGCCTGCTGCGGCGGCGCTTTTCCAAAGCCCGTCGCGTCGTCTCCGCCTGCTCTCGCTCGCGCCGCTCGCGCTCCTTGCGCCTGATCTGTTCCTGCAACTGCTGTTGCGTGTATCGGCGACGCCAGTCGAGGATGGCCGACGCCAGAACGTCGTGAAAAATCTCGTAGCGGGGCTCGGACGGTTGATCGGGCGGCGGGGCGACACCGCGCAGGATTCGTATATCGCCGCGCGCAAGCTCTTCCAATACGGGGGCAAGCTCTGCCTGTGTCAGCTCGGCATACTCGGCCAGGTCCGGAACCGTATGAGCGATCTTCGTGCCGGACGGCGTCACTAGGTAGTGAAAGACTTCGGCAGCGATGTCCTGTTTGTTTTTCGGCAGCGCGCTCATGGCCTCGTCCAGGTGTGTGCGGACGATGCGCTGCGCGCCGCCCAATCGCTCCAGGGTCGCAAGTCGCAGGACGCTTGAGCCTGCCTTCAGCTCTTCATCCCACAGGCGTGTCATCACCAGTTGCAGGTAGGGCGTTTCAATCTGTGACTCGGTCGATTCAACCTTGATAACGCCGCGCCCGGCCTCGCCCAGAAAGACCTGCCCGGTCTGGACTTGATACAAGACGGCCTCGACCAGCGCCGGTTCGATGCTTTTCGGCGGCTCGCCCTCTGGACTCAGCTGGTTGTATCGCTCAATCGGTCGCTCAATCGCGGCCTTTGCCGCCCCTCGGCTGAGATGCTCGACCCGCAGATAGTTATCGAACAGACCGGGGATGCGCCCCTCGAAACGATCCAGCTTCGCGAGCGAGTCTTCGCGTATGGAGATGAGAAAGCTGACGGGCGTCCCGGCCTGCGTCACGGCCTTGGGAAGCTCTGTGGCAAAGTCGTCGTCCTGCGGGTGATAAAGGAAGTACTCCTCGAACTGGTCCAGGACGATCATCAGGCGTTGATTGAGCTGCGAGGCACAGCTGGTCAGATAGTCGGCCAGGGAGACGGGGCCGGGGGCTAAGGAGACAGGCTCGGGCGTGAAGGCGAGTTCTTTATTGGAGCGCACCGCCGCCTTTGCGATGGCGAGCTTGAGGTCGCCGACAGCGTCGCCCTGCCATGTATTGAAGACGATCATGAGCAGGTCTTCGCGCTCGCGCAGCTGATGCGCGACGCCCGCGCGCAGGACGGACGACTTGCCGACGCCGCTCGCTCCGTAAAGCAGCGTCAGGGACGAAGCGAACAGGTTGGCGGCGATGAGGCGCGTCTCCTTCTCGCGCCCGAAGAAGAAAGCGGCATCGTCCTCCGTGTACGGAATCAGTCCCTTATAGGGCGAGCGGCGCTGCGGTTTGGGAGTCGCCATGGCTGTAGTTTCGTCCCTCACGCCTTCAGCGCGACGCCAGCTCGCTCACGAACTCGTCGAGCAGCTTGTTATAGACCTCGACGCCGCGCTCCTGCCAGAAGCGTTGTTCGAGCGGCGAGGAGTTGAATTGAATTGCCCACGACCCTATGCCCTTGGGGCGGCGCAAATCCTTCTCAATGCGATTCAGCACGACGCGTAGATTCCAGTCGCGCAGGCCGTAGCCCAGAAATAGAAAGTGGCGGGTCTGAAACGGCTCGGCGAAGATGGCCGGGATGGCTTTGTTCTTGGTCATGCGCGCCAGAAAATCTATGTAATCGTCCTCGGTGATGACGTACTGGTCGCGCTCCGGCCCGAGGCGATCCACAGCGCCATGCATCTTGTAAATGACCGTCACCTTCTCCAGATCGAGATCCAGCTTGTTAGGGCTGACCTGACAGGGCTCCGCCGCGCCGTGCTGCCACCACAGCAGCTGATCGCCTATGTCGGCATCGGTCGTATGAATCAACAGATCGTAAGCGCGTCCCCTGGCCAGAAAAGCGCGCTCTATACAGTCGTCGTAGTTTGTCGTCACGATCAGAAGCGGCGCGCTCACGTCGGCCAGGAAGTTATGAAGAGAGGTGAGCGGATAATCGCAGTTGAAGATGCCGTGCAATTCTTCGTTGAGGGCGCTGCGGCCGCCGACCACGTCATAGTACTGTGCCACCTTGGTCAGGTCTGGCTCCTCGTCCTTGGGGAATTCCATTCTCTCGGCGAGGTGGTTCGCCAGCTCGGTCGCCGTCGGAAGATACGCGGTCTGGCCCAGGCACCACTTCGCGCCCGGCCCGCGCCCGCCGAGCGATGCGCCGGAGCCCAGGAACGGTATCACGCGACCCTTTCGCAATCCGTCGCTAATCAAACGGTAGGGAGGCGATAGTGCGCTCATAAATATGGTTCTCCTCTCGAAAGAGTCAAAGGGGGCTAGAGAGAATTCAAGATGACGACGCAAGCGTTCAGAGGATCGCGCTTCGCGTGCGGGTGATGTTTCAACAAAGAGCCGCGCGCGGGGGACGACGCGCGCCGTCTGACCGATCAATCACAGCCTGTACAAAAGCAAAGAGCGAGGTATGCCGAGAAGATACGCGACCGGCCCGATCGTGGTCAATACGTCGGCGGTGGAATCCTTGGCCTCACTTCGGAGCGGCGGGCATGTTGAATATAGTATCCTCCACGGGCGCGTTGTTTCTGACCTCAGTGAACCTGCGCGTC
>DASQYE010000672.1:0-17490 GCA_035639355.1 Pyrinomonadaceae bacterium | reverse complement strand
CCCCGAAAGCTCGCCGGTCGCCGGTGTGGGCCCAACCCTGGACGGGTTTCGCACCGCGTGGCCGTGAGCATCCAGAACGATGATGATGGAATCCGTGCCCGGCGACGTGTTCTGCTGCAAGTAGGCGTACAGATTTCGCGCTTCGGGTTCGGTGAAGGCGTCTGTGGGCGCGGCGAAGTCTGGATGATCGTCGAGCCAGGAGGCGAGCGCGCCCGCTGCGGCGTTGCTCTCGATGCGCGCGATGGTCGTCGCCTGGTCGTTCAGGCTTCGGCGGTAGTTGTTCAATTGATAGAGGCTCAGGACGAGCAGGGGCAGAGAGAGCACGGCAAGCATGACGAGCAGCTTGGTGCGCACGCTACGCAGGAATGGCGTTCGTCTTACGGGACGAATCATCACGTGTCGCTCTCCGTAAAATCAGTTTTGCGGCGGCGCGGCGGGGGCCACACGGAGCTGCGCGTTTCGACGGGTGGCCTTAGCGAAGCGGCGTAAATCACCAGCGCTTGCGCGATCATCTCGTCCATAAAGCGGTTCGCGCGCCGCAGCGCATCGCGCAGCTCCCGCAGATTGCCCTCGACGACGCTCGCGCCTTCGCGCCACAGAAAATCCTCAAGTACTCTGCGCAAAAACATCAACTCGCGTGCCAGTTCGTCAATCAGTACGCCCTGGTGAAAGCGGACTTGCGCGTGTGTACGCAAACGCCTCGTCGCTTCGAGGGTCTCGACATCGTCGGCGCGAGCGTCGAGCACGTGGGCCAGTTCTTCCAGAAGCTCCGGCAGATGGTTTATCAGCTGGCCGTAGGAGAGGCGCGCGGGCAATTCCGTCCGGTGGTCTCTATAAAGCTCATCTATCCAGGCGCTTATGATCGCCTTTTCGCAGCGTCCTATTAATGTGATGAATCGTTCGGGCATGGGAGGAGAGGGCCTTTGCGGGGCGCGCCTTATTATTTTTTGGGCAGGAGCTTTCCTAAAAGAGCCTCAAGCTGGTCGAAATCTATAGGCTTGGTAACATAGTCGTTGCAACCGGCCGCCAGGGCGTCGGCGTGAAAATCGGCCGTATCGTGGGCGGAAACGGCCACAATCGGCACTTCGCGCAACGACGCCTCCTGGCGAATCCGGCGCGTAGCGGCCAGTCCGTCCAGCAGCGGCAGGCTCAAATCCATCAGGATCAGGCTCGGGCACTCGCGCTTGGCGATCTCGACGGCCTCCTCGCCGTTGACGGCCTCCAGCACATGATACCCGCTCATCTCCAGTAACCGCCTCATCATAAAACGGTTATCCTCAAAATCCTCGACCACCATGATGGTCGCCAGAGCGCCATTGCTGTTCACCTGACTCATTTACCTCTTACCCGTTGGGATTTGCGCGTCGGACAACTTAACAGATTTCCTCAAAAGCGCACAATCCGATGCATGACTAGCATACGGTGCTTTTTTTTGTTAAGATGCCGCATCGAAACGCGACACTAAAAGCCGTACTTTTTGGGCTCTATCCATACACGCGATGTCGCCGCCAAGAGAGCGAGATGCGGGTACGGGGCGTCCCAGGCGCGAGGGTTCGTGAGCAATATGAAGCCGTTAATATCGGAAACACAGGACATTGACACCCTGCAAGAGCTCGGGCGCGCGTCCGTCCAAATCGTTCACGACCTGAAGAACCAGCTAAACGGTCTCAAACTTTATGCCACATTCCTGCGCAAGCGTATGGAGAAGAGCGAACGACCGGCGGATGAGCAGGAGACGATCATAAAATTAATCAACGGGCTTGAGCGCGCGGCGGCCGACATGACGGCGCTGGTGCGATACGGCCGACCCGTAGAGCTGCGCCGCCAGCCGCACGTTGATCTAGTCAAAATACTGACGACCATCTCGACCGACGACGGATTTGACCCGGCCAGCTTGCGCCTTGAGTCGGCCGCAGCCTCGCTCGAAGGCGAATTCGACCCGCTTGCCATCACCGACGCCTTCAAGACGATCACGGCGGGCGCGCTTGGACTCCGTCGCGCAGAAGATAACGACGCGCTCCTAATCTACCTGCGGCGCGAAGAGACGCCCGGCGACAGGCCCACGGCCGTCATCGAGTGGCGCGGCATACGGTCGATGGACGGCCTCGATCCATTTCATTCCTTCGTCGGCAGCGACGCGCTGCGTATGTCTCTGGCCGCGAAGATAATCGCCGCGCACGGCGGAGAAGCAGGCCCCGACGCAGGGCTCCTGAGAGTCCGCCTGCCGGTAAAACAAAGGGATGAGGGATGAGGGATGAGGGATGAAATAAAAGTAAGATGTTTTAACTCATCCCTCATCCCTCATCCCTCATCCCTAATTTAGGGGGGTTGAGAAAAGTTGCAACATAAAGACGCACGCATTCTGGTGGTTGATGATGAGCCGCTGATGGCCGATTCGCTGAAGCAGAATCTGGGTGAAGAGGGCTATACGGTGGACACGGCGGCCACGGGGGCCGACGCCATAGAACAGTTCGATCGTGGCGGACATCATCTGGCCATCTGCGACCTACAGCTGCCGGACATGGACGGCCTGGAGGTCTTGCGCCACATGAAGGATGCGCGCCCCGCCACCGAGGTCATAGTCGTCACGGGCTACGGCACGGTGGCCCGCGCGGTGGAAGCGATCAAGGCCGGGGCTTTCTACTTCGTGGAGAAGCCTTTCGACTACGAGCAGATGCAGCCGCTCGTCGAGAAGGCGCTCGAACGCCGCGAGCTGATGGCCGAATCTGAAAGCCTTCGCCGCCAGCTCTCTACGCGCGCCGAATACTTCAACATCATAGGCGCGTCCCGCCAGATGCAGACCATTTACGAGACCATCGAATCCGTCGCCAAGAGTGATGCCAACGTCCTGATCGTAGGCGAATCCGGGACGGGCAAAGAGCTGATCGCCAACGCCATTCACTACAACTCTCTGCGCTCGAAAAAACCTTTCATCAAGGTGAACTGCGCGGCGCTGCCCAAGGAACTGATCGAGTCGGAGCTCTTCGGCCACACCAAGGGCGCTTTCACGGGCGCTCATGCCGATAAGGAGGGCTTGGTTCAACACGCCGCCGGCGGGTCGCTGATGCTGGACGAGATTGCGGAGATGCCGGTCGAGCTGCAACCCAAGCTGCTGCGGGTGCTGCAAGAGCGCAGCTATCGCAAGATCGGGTCGGAGAAGACCTACGCGGTGGATTTCCGTCTCATCTGCTCGACCAACCGCATGCCTGCGGACGCGATTCGCGACGGGCTCCTGCGCGACGATCTCTTCTATCGCATCTCTACGATCACGATCCACGTTCCACCGCTGCGCGAGCGCGCAGAAGACATACAACTGCTGACGGAACATTTTCTGAAGATGTACTCGCAAAAGTACGAGCGGCCGATCACGGGCGTCTCGCAGGCCGCTTACCAGCGCCTGTTCGGGCACGGCTGGCCCGGCAATGTGCGCGAGCTGCAAAACGTTTTGGAGCGCGCCGTGCTGCTGGCGAAATCCAACAAGATCGAGCCGGTCGATCTGCCCTTCGATAACGGCTCGCTGCCCGAAGGCTCGGCCGCCGGCTCGACCTGGGACGTGCCGCCCAACATGACGCTCGAAGACATAGAGAAGCTGGTGATCGAAAAGACGCTGCAAAGAACGGGCGGCAATAAACAGGCGGCGGCCAATCTGCTCGGAATCTATCGCCCGCGCCTCTACAGCAAGATCAGGAAATACAACATAAACGTCGGCGCGCTCGCCACGCCCTGAGCCTCACGAATGGTATGAATTTTATTCGGTCTGTGTTCGTGCTCAGCATCGTGCTCGCGTGCGCCGTCGCGTGCCCGGCTCAGGACGCGAGCGGTTGCAAGTTGAAGCTGGCGCAGCTTGCGGAAGCGCGCGAGTTATACGGGCTTCATACGGGGATGACGGTCGAGCAGGTAAAGGGGCGCGTTCCGACGATCGAGATGGGGCCGACCGATGCTTCGGGCCTGTCAAAGACAAGCTTCTCGCCTGCGTTTAATCCCGCCATGGACAAGAAATCCTACCAGGGCGTCCGCACCATCTCCCTTGAGTTTCTGGACGGGCGCGTCACCGCTCTCTGGATCGGTTACGACGCGGCGTTTAAATGGCAGAGCATGGACGAGTTCGTGCCAGGGATGAGTCGCGCTCTGGGACTGTCCAACACGGCCTGGAAACAGAGACCGCGCGGCGGTCAGCAGCTTGATTGTGTCGATTTCCAGATGACTGCTCTGATGATCGCCGGGAGCCCCGCCATAGGCATCTCCGACGAAACGGCCAAACAGACCTGGGAGGATCGCCAGGCCGCCGCCGAAGCAGCCCAGGAAAAAGAAACACCCGAGCCCTGGTAAAGCAAGGATGAAGGCGCAAGGATGAAGTAAAAGCATTCAAGCGGTTGAAGGATTCCTTTCATCCTTGCGGCCTTCATCCTTCATCCTTGCTTTTAATCCACCTGGTAGGTCGCAACGCTGGTCGGCGTCTCGAAGCAGCGAACCTTGTAGACCTGTACCCGCTCGTCGCCAACGCGGGCCGAGACGCGCTCCAGGATGTAACGCGCAAGGTTCTCGGCCGACGGGTTGAGCTGTTCATCGAACGGCGCAAGCTCGTTGATGTTGCGATGGTCTAGGTACTGCACGACCTCGTCGGCGGCCGTCTTCAGTTCGACGAAATCGACTAGCAGGCCGATGTTGTCCAGCTCGCGGCCGCGCGCGTAGATTTCAATCTTGTAGTTGTGCCCGTGCAGGTTCTCGCACTTTCCCTTATAGCCGCGCAGCTGGTGCGCGCTGGAAAAGTTGCGCTCGATCATCACTTCAAATTGTCCCGCCATGCTTCTCTTCAAGTTCCCCGGCAACTCTCGCCGCTCTAGCGTCGCACCTTTATAACCATCGCGTCGTGGGAGGTTATTCGTCTTCCCCGCCCTGTGCTGCCTCTTCCATCTTCTTTCGGAGGTTAAGCGGCCTCATGTCCGTCGAGACCTCTTTGATGTAGGCGAGGCATTCTTCTTTCGTGCCTGATTTCCCTGCCTCATTCCAACCCAGCGCGTTCTCACGATCCGCAGGCCAGATTGAATACTGCTTTTCATGATTCACGACCACTTTGTAGATCGTCGTGTCCTCGCGTTCGTCTCTACTCAATGCTGCCTCCTTCTCTGAGCAGTAATGCTCTGCTCCTTAAAATCAACTCGCGCTCCCGATTATCGCGTGACCGTCTCGTTTTCTTCAAACACGCGCGCCACATCCTCCATATCCGAGGTGATGCGGCATGGCGGCAGGCTTTCCAGGAAGACGCGCCCGTAGGCTTTCGTGCGCAGGCGCGGGTCAAGGACGGCCAGCACGCCTCTATCGGTCGTGCTGCGTATCAGCCGGCCCAATCCCTGCTTAAGGCTTATGATCGCCTGCGGCACGCTGTACTCGTAAAAGCTGGAGCCTCCCTGCTCATCTATGTATCTTTGCCGGGCGGCGACTACGGGGTCGCTGGGCACTGCGAACGGCAGCTTGTCTATGATGACGCAGGAGAGCTGACTGCCGCGCACGTCCACGCCCTGCCAGAAGCTGGAGGTGGCGAAGAGGACGGCGTTCTCGGTCTCGCGGAATTTCTCAAGGAGGCCGGCTTTCGACGCCGTGCCCTGCAAGAAACAGGGATACTCGACCTCGCGCGCGACCACGTCGTAGAGAGCGCGCATCCCCGCGAAGCTAGTCGAGAGCACGAAGGCACGCCCCTCGGTCGCGTTCAGGATTTTAATGACCTCGGCGGCGGCCGACTGGGCCCACTGCGGCGAGCGCGGGTCGGGCATACGCTGCGGTAGATAGAGCACCGCCTGGCTCTCGTAATCGTAGCTCGACGGCGCGAGGAGGTCGTCTGCCTCCGTGAGCCCTAATCGCTCGCGTATGAAGCCGAAGTTACCGGCGCTTGAGAGCGTCGCCGAGGTCAGCACGACCGTCTCGACGCGCTCGAAAAGCTTGTCCTGAAGGAGCCCGGACACGTCAATCGGCGAAGCGCGCAGGAAGACCCCGCGCCCACGCCGCTCCAACCAGTAAACGTAAGCGCGGTCGTCGCCCGCGACGATGAATTGCAGATCGAAGCGTAGCTGTCGGACACGGCGCGTGAGATTTTCGACTTCGGGCGGCTGCTCACGAAGCGCGTCCAGGGTCGTCTCCATACGCGCAAGCGCACCGTCCAGTCCCAGGTAAGCGTCGCCGAGCGCCGTCGCCTCTATCTCACCATCCGATTTGCGGCGCGCAAACGTGCCGGGCAGGATAGGAAATCTTCCCTCTTCGCCGCGCCCGTCCCTGAATCCCATCCAGAAGTTGTCGGCAAAGCGCACGATGCGCCCCGCCGTCCTGGTCAGCTCCTTATTGGCATCCACGTTTGTCAAAGGTAGCTGCGCCAGATCGCGCACGAGGTCTTCCATCTGGTAGCTGGAGACCTGCGCGCCGAAATATTCCGCCGCCACGTCTTCGACCAGGTGTGCCTCGTCAAAAACGACCGCCGAATAATCAGGCAAGACCTGCCCGTATTCGCTGTTGCGAAGCGCCAGGTCGGCGAAGAAGAGATGATGATTGACGATCACTATGTCTGCGTCCATAGCGCGCTGGCGCATGCGCGTGATGAAACAAGGATCGTAGTCAGGGCACTTCTGGCCGAGGCAAATCTCCGAGCGCGCATCTATGTGACGCCAGAAAGATAGATTCTCGGGCAGCCCCAGGAGTTCTGCGCGGTCGCCCACTTGCGACTCCCTGGCCCACCGGCGCACCTCGTCGAAGTAGTCCATCTCGTCCAGTCCGTCCAGCACGGGCGAGTTTTCCGCGCGCTTGATACGCTGTAGACAGGCGTAATTCGAGCGTCCCTTCATGTAGGCGGCCGTAAACTTTCGCGGCAGGACGCGCTGCAAAAACGGTATGTCCTTTTCCATCAACTGCTCTTGCAGATTCTTCGTACCCGTCGAGACGATGACGCGCCCACTCGTCGCGAGCGCCGCCGCGATGGCCGGAACGAGATACGCCATGGTCTTGCCCGTGCCCGTGCCCGCCTCAACGATCAGGTGGCGCTTCTCGTGGAAAGCGCGCAGCACGGCCTCGGCCATCAAAATCTGGCCGGGCCGGTACTCGTATTCAGGATGAGCGCGCGCGATCAACCCGTCGCGCCCGAATATCTCTTCCATAGATTCAAGAAACGGACTTACGCTTAATCATTATCAAAATCCAGCTCAAGTAAACGTACATCATCCAAATCCTTCGTCCGACCCGCGCCACGCTTCGATGCGATCAGATCGGCTTTTGAAGCGACATAGAATCCCTGCCCCTGATAATTCATGGCAACGCGATTCTGCCACGCATCCTCGAATCGCAATCCGGGGGTTTTGGTCTGCACGTCAATACGCACCCGGTCATTGAAAACAGTAATTTCGTGAGCCAGCAACTCGCTGGCAGTGATTTGCAACGCTGTAGCGAAATTTGCCTCGATGAGAGCGTCAAGCAGACGTTGAGCATTATCCGTTGAAGCCTCGATCAATATATCTAAATCAAATGTGGCGCGCGGAACACCATGCAGCACAGCGGCAATACCGCCAATGACGACGTATCTAACCTCGTGCTTTTGAAAGGACGCGAACACGTCCAGCAGCCGGTTGATCATTCTTTCGCTCCGCGATTAACGGATTATTCTCCAACACGAGATCGGTGAACAAGCACAGCATCTCCATGCGCTCTTTGAGCGATAATGATTGAAACCAGCGCGCTTTAGCTTCGGGAGTCTCTTCTTGAAGGTCGTGAGAAATGCTCTCAATCATAACGACCCATTATATCATTCCGGGCAATTAAAGCCGTATACAAATATCGCGCAAGCTGCGGCCTCGGCCATCTCGATCTGGCCCGGTCGATACTCGTATTCAGGATGCGTGCGCGCGATCAACCCGTCGCGCCCGAAGATTTCTTCCATAACTAATCCGCGCCCATAGCCTCTTGCTCCGGCGCTCTCCGTTTGAGGCGTTGCGGGTAAAGCGGAAATCGCGCTGTGAGGTCTGTGACGGATTGACGAACCTTTCGGCGCACGTCTTCGGATTGCGGGTCGTGCAGGACTTCAGCGATGAGGCGTCCGATCTCGCGCATTTCGCTCTCGGCCATGCCGCGCGTCGTCAAAGCCGGCGTCCCTATCCTGACGCCGGAGGTGACGAAGGGCTTGTTGGTGTCGAAGGGGATGGTGTTTTTGTTGACCGTGATATTGGCCGCTTCGAGCGCCTTCTCGGCGTCTTTGCCGGTGATGCCCTTGCCTCCCATAAACACGTCAACGAGCATCAGGTGATTGTCCGTCCCGCCGGAGACGATGCGCAGGCCCTGCGCCTGCAACTCGGCGGCGAGCGTGCTGGCGTTCTTCAGAACATTGCGCTGGTACTCTTTGAAATCTTCCGAGAGCGCCTCGCCGAAGGCGACGGCCTTGGCGGCGATGATGTGTACGAGCGGGCCGCCCTGCACGCCCGGAAAGAGCTTGCGATTAACTTCCGCCGCGTGCTCTTCGCGGCAGAGTATGAGACCGCCGCGCGGGCCGCGCAGCGTCTTGTGCGTGGTCGTCGTCACGTAATCGGCGTGCGGCACGGGCGAGGGATGAAGGCCGGCGGCTATTGGGCCGGCGATGTGCGCTATGTCTGCGAAGACGCGAGCGCCGACAGAGCGCGCGATCTCGCCTATGCGCTTGAAGTCTATGATGCGTGGGTAGGCGCTCGCGCCGCAGACGATGAGCCTCGGCTTGTGCTCTTCGGCGATGCGTTGCAGCTCGTCGTAGTCGATCTGCTCCGTCTCGGGCGAGACGCCGTAGTCGGCCACCTTGTAGCTGAAGCCGGAGAAGTTCATAGGGTGGCCGTGCGTGAGGTGTCCGCCGTGCGATAGATTCATGCCTAGAATCTGGTCGCCGTACTCTATGGCCGCCAGGTAGACGGCCATGTTGGCCTGTGCGCCGCTGTGCGGCTGGACGTTGGCGTGCTCGGCGTCGAACAGTTGTTTGGCGCGATCGATTGCCGCCTGCTCGACCACGTCCGTAAACTCGCAGCCGCCGTAGTAGCGCTTGCGCGGATAACCCTCGGCGTACTTGTTCGTGAAGACCGAGCCCATCGCTTCGAGCACGGCCTCGCTGACGAAATTTTCCGATGCGATCAATTCGAGCCCGCCAGTCTGACGCGCCACCTCGTCGTCAATCGCCCGGCTGATTAACGGGTCAACTTCCGCGAGCGGCGCATTCCTCTTATCTGTCACGTTCCTTCTCCTCTTCTCAGGACGATTGCGATTCCTCTATCTGCCTGATCTTTTCGACGCGGCCCGAATGACGCCCGTGCTCGAAACGCGCGTCGAACCAGGCGCGCACGATCTTCGGAATATCATCCGGGGGCGTGGTGCGCGCGCCGATGGCGAGCACGTTGGCGTCGTTGTGCTGACGGGCCAGTCGCGCCGTCTCCTCAGACCATGCGACCGCCGCGCGCACGCCCTGCACCTTATTTGCGGCGATGGCCATGCCCGTGCCCGAGCCGCACACGAGCAGGCCCTGCTCGGCCGTCCCCCCGGCGACCGCTTCGGCAACGCGCCTGGCGTAATCCGGATAGTCTACGGACTCTTCGGACGCAGCGCCGAGGTCTTCGACTTCAAGGCCGAGTTCGCTGAGCAGCGGTTTCAAACGCTCTTTTTCGGCATAGCCGGCATGATCGCTGGCGAGCGCTACTTTCATCTTCAAACGGGCCTCTCTTTTGAAAGGGCAAGTCGAGCGGGTAGAAGACAAGGATGGTACATCACGCTTCCGAGGCGGCGCAATGCACGACAGGAACGTCAACGGCTCTGAACATTTCCGGCCCCATGCTAAATTCCTAAGCCGCGCCCTCTAGTGTTGCCATGCGCCCCACTGCTGCGCGAGAATGAGCGCAGGTTGAAATCTTATAGCCCTCTTGAAGGAGACTGCTCGCGGCTAAACTCTTATGCGCTGGTCACAATACTTTATCCCGACGCTTCGCGAAGACCCGGCTGATGCCGAGGTCGTTTCGCATCGACTGCTGCTCAGGGCGGGGCTGGTGCGCCAGCTCGCCGCCGGAATCTATTCTTACCTGCCGCTCGCCCAGCGCGTCGCGCTCAAGATCATGCAGATATTGCGCGAGGAGATGAATCGCATCGGCGGCCAGGAGTTCTTTCTGCCCGCCTTGAACCCGCGCGAGATTTGGGAAGAGTCCGGGCGCTGGACTGTGATGGGCGATAACATGTTTCGTCTCAAAGACCGCAGGGGCGCTGACCTCTGCCTGGGGATGACGCACGAGGAGGTCTTCACCTCGATCGCGCGGGGCGAGCTGCGCTCCTACAAACAACTGCCGCAGGTCTGGTATCAGATTCAGGTGAAATTCCGCGATGAAGCGCGCCCCAAATCCGGCGTCCTGCGCGTGCGCCAGTTCATAATGAAGGACGCCTACTCCTTCGACCTGGATCAGGCCGGCCTCGATCGCTCGTTCGAGAACCAGCGCGAAGCCTATAAACGTATCTTTGATCGCTGCGGGCTCAAATATGTGATCGTAGAGGCCAGCTCGGGAGCGATGGGAGGCTCCGCCTCCAACGAGTTCATGGTCAAGACGGACGCGGGCGAAGATATGATTGCGACGTGCGAGCGCTGCGGCTACGCCGCGAATCTGGAAAAAGCGACATCGCGTCTGCCAGAAGTCAAGGACGGCATAGGGCTCGACGCGCCTGTAGAGTTTCCGACTCCGGGCGTGCGCACTATAGAAGACCTAACAACGTTTCCAGGCGGCGCGGACGCAGACCGCCAGATTAAATCGCTAGTCTACGTGGCGACGCTCGAAGGCGAGTCCCAGTTCGTGCTCGCGCTATTGCGCGGCGATCACCAGCTGCACGAGACGAAACTGGGCGACGCGCTCCGGGGAGCAGAGGTGCGCGCCGCGCATCCGGAAGAGATTCGTGAACTGCTCGGCGCGGGCGCTGGAAGCCTCGGAGGCGTCGGCGCTAAAGCGCGTGCGCGGGAGGCGGGCCGAGAGCTTCGCATCATGGCCGACCTGGCCCTGAAGGGACGCCGCAACATGACGACGGGCGCAAACCGCGACGATCATCACCTGCGCGGCGTCAACCTGTCGCGCGACATCCCCGTAGATCAGTGGGCTGACCTGCGGGTGGTCACGTCCGGCGAAGGCTGCCCGCAATGCGTGGAGGGCCATCTTGAGATCGCCAAATCCCTTGAGATCGGTCACATCTTCAAGCTCGGGACGAAATATTCCGAATCGATGGGCGCGCGGGTGCTGACGCCTGACGGCAAGGAAGTCCCCATAGTGATGGGGAGCTACGGCATAGGGGTGGAGCGCATCATGGCCTCCGCCATAGAGCTTCATCACGACGCGGACGGCATCATCTGGCCCAAGGCGATTGCGCCCTTCGATTGCGTGGTGACGATCACGAACATGAAGCAGGACGAGCTGCGCGAGGCCGGGGAGAGACTCTACAAGGATTTGCAGTTGAAGGGGCTGGACGTGTTGCTGGACGACCGCGACGAGCGCGCCGGTGTGAAATTCAAGGACGCTGACCTGATAGGCATTCCCTACCGCATCACCGTCGGCAAGAAGACCACGGACGGCATCATAGAGCTGTTCGAGAGAAGCACCAGGAAGACCGAAGAGGTCAAGCTCACGGAGACGGTCGAGCGCGTGCAGAAGCTTGCGCTGGCCGGGCTGTAGGTAAGTTTTGGGCGTTGAGCTTAAGGCCGCCCGCGTTGAATAAACCCGTCAATAAGCCGCGCCTGCCGGCCTGGCCCGTGGCTGCCATCCGTCGCCGCTCGCGCGGCTCGTTGATCGCTTCTGCGTAACATGAGCTGGTAATAAAGTATTTGGTAATGAAACGAGTCAAGATATTGCTGTGGGCCGTGGCGCTTCTCTTCGCGGCTCTATTCCCGACGCGCGCGCAGGACGCGCTGCCCGAACTGGTCAGGCGAATCAAGCCGTCTGTGGTCTCCATCATCACCTACGACGCGCGCGGCCAGAGGCTTCAGCGCGGCAGCGGCTTCTTCACAGCGCCCGACCGCATCATCACCAACCGCCACGTCATAGAGAAAGCCTACAAGGCGGAAGTCCACCTGACGAACGGCACGGCCTACAACGTGCGCGGCGTGCTCGGCGTAGATGGCGCCGGCGACATAGCGCTCTTGCAGGTTGACGTGCCTGCGGCGCTTACCGTACCGCTGGCCGTGGTGCGCACGACGCCGCAGGAGGGAGAGCGCGTGGTCGTCATCGGCAACCCGCTCGGGCTCGAAGGAAGCGTCTCGGACGGGATAGTTTCCGCCGTGCGCGAGATACCGAATTTCGGCCGCATTATACAGATCACAGCGCCTATCTCGCCGGGCTCTTCCGGCAGCCCCGTGGTGAACATGCGAGGCCAGGTCATAGGCGTCGCCACGCTACAATTGACCGAAGGCCAGAGCCTCAACTTCGCCATCCCCTCGGACAGAGTGGCGCAGCTACAGGGCCAGACGACGGCCTTGCGCACGCTCGGCGGCCTGGTCGAAGATACGAACAAGAGCCAGCGCGCGACCGCCGAGAGGTTCTACACGCAGGGCTTAGGGTTTCTCTCCAGGGATGATTGCGAGACGGCCCTGCTCTATTTCAGGAAGGCGACCGACGCCGACCCTAAATACGCGGAAGCGTGGGCCCAGTCCGGCTTCTGTAACGAGAAGCTGGGCCGGCACACGGAAGCGCTCAAAGCCTCGCGGCAGGTCATCACCTTGAGGCCGGATTCGGCCGATTCCTACTTCAACATGGGCCTGGCCTATTTTTATTCCAACCAGTTCCGGGAATCCGTAGACGCCTACAAGCAGGCGCTTCGTCTGGACCCGGACAATGCGGAGACCTATTACGCGCTCGGCCTGGCCTACGGCAAGCTGGGCCGCACGGACGACGAGATACAGTCTTACAGGCGGGCCGTGCGCTTCCGACTCGACTACGCCAACGCTTACGAGCGACTCGGCCAGACCTTCACGCGCCTGAATCGTTTCACGGACGCCGTCTGGGCTCTCAACAAGCTGATACAGCTCAGGCCGGGCGACGCCAAAGCCTACAACAGCCTGGGCGAGGCATACGTGAAACTGAATCGCGCGGAAGAGGCCGTCGCCGCCTTCAAGCAGGCGACGCTTCTGAAGCCGGACTTCGGGCGCGCCTATTTCAATCTGGCCAAGGGCTACGTCACGCTCGGCAACCGCGACGGCGCGCTCGAACAATACAACATCCTTCGCACACTCGACCCGGACCTCGCCGACGAGCTTTACACAGCCATTCAACAATAAGGGAGGAACGAAGGGATGAGGGATGAATGATTGAATCATTGCTCAAGTGAATCCGTCATTCAACCCACTTCATCCCTCCGCCCTCATCCCTTACTTGATCGCTTCGCTGACGAGGGCTGTGAGCGCGTTGTCCTGTAGCGTCTTGTTGTTTTGCAGGTCGCCGTGGAGGTCGCAGGCGAAGACGGCGTAGACGATATGGAGTCCAGTGTTGAAGATGGCGTCCTGACGGCGACGGCCTGCCATGTCTTCGGCCAGCAGCGAGCGGCGCGTGACGCGCCCGTCGCCCGGCGCGTACATCGCCAGCGTCGCCTCGCGGCTTGTGACGCGGCGGCCCGCCCGCGTGCGAAACTCGCGCGGGCGCGTGAGCGTCAACCAGCGATCCTTTTTCTCGTCGCGCAGCAGCACGGGCGCAGCAAGCGTCTCCTCGCAATCGCCGCCGAAGGCGAACAAGGCGACCGGCGCTTCGCCTTCCTGAGTCGCATCCAGCGCCTCTTGAAAGCGTTTGGCGCGCGAGAGCGCCGCGACGAAATAGGCATCCAGCTCGGCAAGCGAGCCGCCCGTGAACGGCGCGTAATCCCCCACGGGCTTGCCCTTCGCATAGCGCTGGCGGAAATCCTCGTCGAAGACCGGCGACCACTTGTAGCGTCGCCACACCTCCGGATCGTAAAGGTCAATCTCAAGTAGTTGCAGATTCTCGTCCAGGAAGCGCACCGAAGCGGAGTGCGGCATCAGCTGAAAGATGGCCGGAGAGGTCAACGCGTCCTCGCGCGAGACCTTATTGAGCAGGCGCACGGGACGGCGCAAGCCTTCCGTGATCGAGTAGCCATCGAGGAGGATTGTGAAGGCGTTCATGGAGCCCTCGTTGGGCGTGCCGAACATGATGATCTTGTTGATGTGAGAAGCGCCCGCCCACGTCGGCCTGGGCGCGGCTTCCGGGGCGAGGTCAGCGTCGCCGTACATCGCCGCATAGCGCGCCACCAGACCGCCCATCGAATGCGCTACGATGTTGAAGCGCAGATTGGGCCGCCCGAGCCTGCGCTTTAAGGCTTCGACGCGTCGTACCAGCTCGCGCGCCGTCTCCACATTGTCGCGCCGCCAATCGTAAGGGAAGACGTAAAACGTATCGCGGTCGCCGTCCTCGCCCGGATTGGCCCAGTCCCCCTCGCGGTACCCGCCGTACTTTTTGAGCCCTTCGAGCAGCTCGTGGTAGACGTAAACGTCAGGCACTAGGCGCGCAAGCCGTATCGTATCCACGATCTTTCGCGCGACGAGCTTGTCGCGGTTCGCCGCCAGGTCGGGCGAGATGGGAAGGCTCAGGCCGTCGTCTGACGAACGGAAGATTGAGGGCCACACCTCTTCGCCCGTCTCGTAATTGACGAGCTGCGAGCCCAGGATGCCGGGAATGATAATCAACGGGCGCTTGCCCGCGCGGCCCCTGGCCTCCGCAAAGATGCGTTCGAGGTCCGGCGTGCGCCGCGCGCCGCATCCCGTGAATGAAAAGGGAGTGGCCGAGAGCGCGATTAGTAAAAGCAGTATCGCGCGCGAGTTGACGGGTCTCTCGTGTCGTCTTTTAGTGGGAGCGGCTTGTTGCAAGATAAGTTCCGGAATGGATCGAATGATTCTGAAGCTCGCGCATGCGCACGGGGAAAACGGCGCTCTCCTTCTGACGATTACTCGGGGGGCGCATCCCACCGGCGATTGATGAGGCTTGCGACGAAGCCCGCGCCGAAGCCGTTATCTATATTGACCACGGTGACGTTTGAAGAACAGGAATTGAGCATCCCCAACAGGGCCGCCACGCCGCCGAACGATGCGCCGTAGCCTATGCTGGTCGGGACGGCGATGACCGGAACGCTCACCAGTCCGCCGACGACGGAGGGGAGCGCGCCCTCCATCCCGGCGGCGACGACCACCACACGGGATTGTCTAAGAAGGGCGCGCTCGGCGAGTATGCGATGAATCCCGGCGACGCCCGCGTCCCAGATTCTGCGGACGCGATTGCCCATCGTCTCTGCCGTGAGCGCCGCCTCCTCTGCGACCGGAATATCGCTTGTGCCCGCAGTGACGATCGTGATCTCGCCCTGGCCAAGCTCCGTCTTGTTTCTATGAATCCGTATCAAGCGCGCCGTCTCGTGCCACTCGGCGTCCGTCACGACATTTCGTACTTCGCCGAATGTCCCCTCGTCCGTGCGCGTGACGAGCAGGTTGGGAGAGCGCGCGGCGAGTCTCTCGATGATGCCGACGACCTGTGCGCGCGTCTTGCCCGCGCCGAAGACGACTTCGGGAAAGCCCTGGCGCGTAGCGCGGTCCTGATCGACGCGCGCGTAGCCTATGTCTTCGTAATGAAGATCGTTTATAAGGCGCGCGGCCTCGCGCGTCTCCACTTCGCCGCTCTGATGAGCGCGCAGCAGCCGCTCTATCTCTGGCAGGCTCATTCCGATAACCGTTTCCGTGTCCGGGCTCTCATAACGATGGGCCATTCTAGCATTCAATCGAGCCCGCCTCGAAATGCACTCGCTTGCGCTCGGCCTGTCGGGCCACGTAAAATCCCGGCGGTCAGAGGCGCTCGAAGGCCGCAGCGATTAGCCGAGAAAGGTCGGCTCCAGGCTTTGGCTAACCTCTAACCTTCGGTTTCCAGCCCCTTTTTATGGAACTGACCGTCGCCATCACGGGAGCATCCGGCTCCATCTACGCGCATCGCACGCTACGCAATCTGGCGGCGAGCGGAGCCGTCGAGCGCATCAACCTGATTATGTCCGAGGCCGCGCGAACGGTGGCGCGCGTAGAGCTGGGCGCAGACCTGCGCGAGGCGGACGATCGCAAAATCAACGAGTGGGTGGGACTTGCGCCGGACTCTAAATTGGTCAGACTGCATCGCCTGGACAATCTGGCGGCGACGCCCGCTTCGGGCTCTCACATCCAGGCTGGGATGATCGTCGTCCCCTGCTCTATGGGTACGCTCGGCGCGATAGCCTCCGGCGCGGGCACTAACCTCATACATCGCGCGGCGGATGTCACACTGAAGGAGGGGCGCAAGCTCGTCCTGGTTCCGCGCGAGACGCCGCTCAGCGCGATTCATCTTGAGAACATGCTGCGGCTGGCCCACGCGGGCGCGCGTATTCTTCCGGCGAGCCCCGGCTTTTATCATCGCCCGGACAGCATCGAAGCGCTCGTTGACCATCTTGTCTTTCGCATCCTGGACCAGTTCGGCGTGCCCCATTCGCAGGCGACTCGCTGGAAGGGAAACGATAAAGCAGTGACGAGTGACGAGTGACGAGCAAAGGAACCTGTCTTTCAGCTTGTCACTCGCCACTTGTCACTCATCACTCTTTTTTTTGCAGAGTGCGAGACGGGACGGGGCGCTGGTGGCGAATTGCCAAGAGGGCGTGCTAGGAAAGCGCCGCTTTTTCGCACGTTCCCGAATGGCGCGGCCCTTGCTTTGTGCTTCAAGGGTTTGGAGGACGGGGTCACGGTGCTGGTCGGATTTGAGCGTGCGGAATGGGAGCTGTGACCCCTTAAAAAATCATGTTGACGGCGACGCTACGAAATATCAGAACGACGCTCGAAATGATTAAGATCGAGCATACGCTTTTCGCTCTGCCTTTCGCTTTCCTGGGAGCGGTGCTGGCGGCGAAGGGGCTGCCCACAATCTCGCAGGTTTTCTGGATTGCGGCGGCGATGGTCGGCGCGCGCTCCGCCGCGATGGCCTTTAACCGGATCGTCGATCTGGAATACGACCGCCGCAACCCGCGCACGCAAAGCCGAGCGATTCCCTCGGGCGCGCTTTCGGTAGGCTTCGTGTGGGCCTTCACTATCATCTCGGCGGCACTGTTTTTCGTCGCCGCCGCGATGCTCAATCGGCTGACGCTCGCGCTCGCGCCCGTGGCGCTCGCCTCCGTCCTGCTCTACTCGTACACGAAGCGCTGGACGATGCTCTCGCACCTGGCGCTCGGCTGGTGTCTCTCGATTGCCCCGGCGGGCGCTTGGATAGCGGTGCGCGGCTCCCTGGATAGCCCCGTGCCTTTCCTTCTCTCGCTTCTGCTCTATTCGTACACGAAGCGCTGGACGATGCTCTCGCATCTGGTGCTCGGCTGGTGTCTGGCGATTGCTCCGGCGGGCGCGTGGATTGCGGTGCGCGGCACGCTCGACAATTCCGTGCCTTTGCTGCTCTCGCTCGTCGTCATGCTGTGGACTGCCGGGTTTGACGTGCT
>DASQYE010000671.1:0-3246 GCA_035639355.1 Pyrinomonadaceae bacterium | reverse complement strand
CACCGCGCGCCGCGCCCGCCGCGTAGGCGTAGCGCCGCCCGTCGTCCGTTTGATCCTCGCCCCCGAGCTTTTCCAGAAGCCCTGCCGCATCGGCGTCGCCCCGCGCCAGCAGCGCCGTGACGATGTCGAAGCGATCGCGCGAGCGCAGCGTCATGCCGGGAATCTGCGCTTCACCGCCCAGGATTTTCTTGAGCCGGCTGCGCGCCTCATCCGTCATGGCGACCGATTGGAAGGCGCGAAAGTACGTGATGCGAAGCCCGGCGGTCTCTGCATTCATCATGCGATCCATCAACGCCTGCTCAAGGGCGGCGGCCGTCTCGCGCCGCTGCGCGTCCGACAGGTAAAAATTGAAGGCCGTGCGCACGCGCGCCAGAATGCTCTGCACGGTCACTTCATCGCGCTCCTCTGCGACGCGCTTGACGGCGAGATCAATATAGGCCGAGGGGGAGAGCTGCGCTTCGCGCACGCTGTCCCACAGCGAGCCCCACAGGAGCGCGCGCAGGAAATCGTCGCGCACCGCCCCGAGCCCCTTCAGTACGGTCGCCATGCTCTCGTCGTCCAGCAGGAACAGCCCGTAACCGTAGTCCTCGTAGTTGGCGAATACGTAATCGGGTTTGCGTTTGCCGATCAACTCCGCTATCTGTGTTTCGCCCGCGCCCTTCATCGTCACGGTCAGCGTTTCGGGCTCGCCTTCGGCGCGGGCCAGCAGCACGCGGACGCGCATGGGCCAGGAGCCTCCCTCCTCCAGCACGTCCTTTTGTTCGAGCGCGAAGCTTTTGATGCGACCCCTTCCGTCTCCGCTCCAACGCGCGCGCACAATCGGCATCCCGCGCCGCGTCACCCAGGCCGAGGCCCATCCTTCCAACTTTTGTCCCGAAGTGCGCTCGAAGGCTTGAACCAGATCGGCCCACTCGGCATTACTGAAGGCGTGCTCTTTGAGAAAGATCCGGATGGCCTGCTGGAATTTATCCGGGCTTAAAAAGAACTCGGCCTGACGGAGCATTGAGGGCGCTTTGCGATAGACGATATTGCCGTAGGCGGATTTCGCGGCCGACAGGTTCGGGATTTCCTGAAAGATCGGCGTCGTCCCCTTGGTCACGTCCGTCAGGTATGCGAACGGCTTGGTGCGTTGATAGAAGAACTTCCAGGCGTCGTACTGCGGCATGACGGCCTCGATCGCCTTATGAGACATGAAGGTGGCGAAGCCCTCCTTGAGCCATAGATCGTCGAACCAGCGCATCGTGACTAGATCGCCGAACCACTGGTGTGCCGCCTCGTGAAACATTATGTCGGCGCGCGACAGAAAATCGTTCGCCGTCGGATCGCTGGGGAAAAGTATGCTCTCTTCGCGCAGGAAGGTCGCGCCCGCGTGCTCCATCCCGCGATAGGCGAATTCGGGAAGGATGACCAGATCGTACTTCGGAAACGGGAACTTGTAATCGAAATAGTTCGCAAGATAGGCCAGCCCCTCGCGGTTCAAGCGAAAGACCTCGGGCAGCTCTTTGCGCGCCCGCTCCGCTTTGGACTTGCGCACAAAGACGCGCAACGCGGGCTCGACCTTCTGTGCCAGCCGCTTGGCTTCCTCAGCCGATTTCACGGGCGGGTTGGCCGTGTTCTTACCGGGCGGCGGAAAGTCCGCTTCTCCAAACTCTACGAACGGCCCAGCCGCGAAGGCGAAGAGGTATGTGCTGATGGGCTCGGTCTCTCGAAAGCTCCAAAGGCTGTTCGTCCCCGTGCGCGTCACGGTCTCGGGCGCCGTATTCGTGACGACGTTCCATGACGAGAGCGTGGCGAGATTCAATCGGAAGCGCGCCTTCAAATCCGGCTGATCGAAACAGGGAAAGGCCGTGCTCGCGTCCGAGGGGACGAAGAGCGTGTAGATGTATTCGGAATTGTCCTCGCGATCCAGGTAGCGCGTGACGGCGCTGCCGGAGGTGGCGATGGGCGACTCGAACCGCAAGCGCAGGACGTTTTCGCCCTTAACGAGATACGCGCCCGGAATGACGAGATGATCGTTCACCTGTCGCGCGTCCGTGACCGCCCGTCCGTTGGCCTGAATATCGAAGGCGCGTGGCGGCGTCTGCCCCTCCTTTGCGGCTGCGACGCGCCAGTCGAGCACTATCCCCTGCGACGCATCCTTGAGCGTGACGCGGACTTCCTCCTCGCCCTTCAACAGCGAATCACCAGGGAACACTTCGACCCGCAAACTGTAACGCACGTTGCCATAATTCTCTGCGCGCCAGCGGGCCAACTCGCGCCCGACGCCGGGCTCAAGCTCCGGCATCCGGTTCCGCTGCTCTGCTCCGAAAAGCACGCCTCCTAGAAAAGCTATCAGCATGACGGTGAAGATTATACGCAAGGTCATTGATTTCGCTCCCATGCTCCGATCATCTCGGGGCCACGCGCGCGCCCGTGCCCGCTCTTAAATCACCAGGACGATCTTGCCAAAGCTCTCGTTCGATTCCAGTCTGGTGTGCGCCGCGCGCACTTCGTCGATGCTATAAATCTTATCGATCACGGGTCGCAGCCGTCCGCTGGCGAGCAGCGGGACGACGTGGGCGGCGAAGGCACGGGTCGCCGTAGCCTTCTCTTCCGCCGTGCGAGAGCGCAGCATAGTGCCCATGATACGCAGGCGCTTGCGCATCGCCGTGCCGAAATCCAGCGGCGCACTCGCGCCGGCGGTCGTGCCGACGAGCATCAATCGTCCGAGCGGCGCGAGCGCGTCCAGGTTGGCCGCTAGATACGCTCCGCCGACCAAGTCCAGGACGACGTTGACGCCCGCGCCGTTCGTCCACCCGCGCACGGCATCCGCGAAGAGCGAGGGTTGGTCGCCGACAGCAACGCCTTCATCTAGACCATACTCGCGCGCCCTTTCAAGCTTTTCGGGCGTGCGCGACGTGCCGTAGGCTCTTGCGCCTGCGGCGCGCGCAAGCTGTATGGCGGCAGTGCCGACGCCGGAGCCGGCGGCGTGTATGAGCACGCGCTCGCCCATCGAGAGGCCCGCCTGCGTAAACAGTGCATCGTGCGCCGTGATGAAGACCTCGGGCACGGCCGCCGCCTCGGCCCAATCCAGGTTGGGCGGAATCAACGCGAGCGCGCCCTGCGGGACGACCAGGTACTCGGCCTGCGCGCCCCCGGCCGTGATGCCGAAGACGCGCTGGCCCACGCGCCAGGAGCGCACCTCTTCGCCCACCTGCTCGATCTCGCCCGCGAACTCTAACCCCGGAATATCCTCCACTGCTCCGG
>DASQYE010000670.1:0-8573 GCA_035639355.1 Pyrinomonadaceae bacterium | reverse complement strand
TCGTTATCCTTGAGGGTCTGCGCGGCGGCGGTCGAATTAGCCTGCGCAGAATAGAGTGTGAGCAGAGGGCGAAGCGCGATGCCCCAAAGAGCTATCGTCATCAGGACGAGCATGATTTTAGCGGCACGATCCAACATGGCTTATCAGTCCTCTCTCTCTCTATGTTTCAGCATGGCTTGAGTACCACGCGGCGCGACGCACTTGCATACGGCCCGCGAATAGACAAGGACGTGCGAGACCGTCTCGTCGGTCTAAAATTAGAAGGGGCGTGGGGTTGACCGACCAGAAGATTCAAGAGCGGCGCGCGCGCTCTGGGGAAAGGGAGGGAGCACGAAAATCCGGGCCGCTCTTTAGTCCGTGCGCGCTCGACAAAGACATGGAGGGGGATACTTACTTGACCATCGTGCCCGTACGGTTCCAGCGCGTATTCGTGAAAAAGCTCGATAGAGGATTGGTTGACGGCGCGCTCTCGTCGTAAGACCAGTAGACGAACATGGCGCGGCCCACGACATACTCACGCTTGACGTAGCCCCACACGCGGCTGTCCGAGCTATTGTTGCGGTTGTCGCCCATCACGAAATAGGAGTCGGCCGGGACATCGAACTTCTTATCGCTATCGAAAGAACGGTTGATGCTGTAGAAGACGGAATAAGGCTCGTCGGCGGCGCGCGGCGGATTCTCGCGTATCTCAAGCGGGGCGTTGTTCTCCAACCGTCCGATCGTCGCCGGATTGTCGTCGTGATCGACGGCCGTGATGCGATGCTCCGGCAGCATCTTGCCGTTGATGTAGACGCGGTCGTCGCGTATCTCTACATGCTCGCCGGGCAAACCTATCACGCGCTTGACGTAGTTGGTCTTGAAAGGGATGTTCTCAGGGTCGCCGATCTGCTCGGAAAGCTTCTGATTGCTATTGCCCGGATATTTGAAGACGATGATGTCGCCGCGTTGAATCTCGCGTTGCGGGAGGAAAGGGAGCGGCGGGCCGGGCGCGAAAATGAATTTATTGACAAGCAGGTGATCGCCGATCGTGATCGTATTCTGCATGGAGCCGGTCGGCACTTTAACGGCCTGCACGATGAAGGTCATGCCGAAGAGCGCCATGATAACGGTCACGACGGCCGACTCGAAATACTCGCGCCAGATAGTCTTCGGCGGCCCCTGCGGCTTACGCTCCAGGACGGCGCGCTTCTCATTACCGTTGCGGCTGGCGGCGTGCGACGACGGCGATAAAGAAGAAGAAGAGGAGGAGGCCGTCTCCTTCTCGGCGGGTCGCTCCGCAATCCCTGTGTTCGTCAAATCGTCGTTCATAAAAACATCCTAGAGAAGGACTCGACGGCGGTCAAGCCAGCCGGGCGCATATGGTTCCGTTCGTTCGGCCCGCCTCGCACACCATAAGGCGGGCGGCCTAGACGCGCGCGCGCGCATTCTAGTCGGCAGTTGCCGCCTGCGAGCCGGCTTCCATCTGTTCCAGGGCCAGGCGCGCGGCGACCGTCTCCGCGGCCTTTATGGTGCGCCCCTGCCCGCGCACGCTGCCGCCGTCCCAATTCACCTCGACGTGGAACGTGCGGCGGTGCGGCGGCCCCACCGTCTCGACCACTTCGTACTGCGGCGCGACCCCCTGCGCGGCCTGCAAGCGCTCCTGCAACATCGTCTTGTAATCGGCGGCGGCGGCCGATTCCGGATCGGCGCGCTCCAACTCGTCGCCGAGCGCGCGATGAACGAAATCGGCGGCGGCGCTCAAGCCCCCGTCGAAGAAGATGGCGGCCAGCACCGCTTCAAAAGCGTCTGCCAGAAGGGCGCGCTTGAGACGGCCGCCGCTCTTCTCTTCACCGCGCCCGACGCGAAGGTATTCGCCGATGCTCAAGCGCGCCGAGGCACGGGCGAGCGTGGGCGCGCTGACCAGCCTGTGCTTCATGCGCGACAGCTCGCCCTCGGTCACATCCGGGTAAGACTGAAAGAGGGAGTCGGCGACGACGAGCCCGAGCACGGAATCGCCCACGAACTCGAACGCCTCGTTATGAAGGCGACGCGCCTCGCCCTCCTGTCCGGGCGCGACCTGCTCGTGCGCCCAGGAGCGGTGCGTGATGGCGCGTTCGAGCAAGTGGCGGTCGCTGAACTTGTAAGCGAGCAGGTTCTCCAGCGCGCCTAGGTCGGGGGCGGTGCCTTTGGGCTTCTTCACGATTCCTGATTGTAGCAAACGCCGGACGCAGCGTCGAAAGGCGTTTGCGTCCGGCGTTAATTTTTCGGGCCCGACTGGTCAGTCTCCCTCTTTTTGGCGCTTACGGGCGGCGAGCGTGATGCGACGGCGATTTGGGCTTCGTCGCGGTCGTCGTGTCATTGCTCGGCGGCGTAGTCGTCGCCGGCTGGGTGGTGCTCGGCGTCGGTGTGGTCGCCGGAGTGGTGCTGGTCGTTCCGTTTGTTCCCGTCGGAGTTTCGGCTCCGGTGGCGGGCGTGGTCGTCGTCGTCGCAGGCGTCGGCGTCGGTGCCAGGGTCGGCTGCGGCGGCAACGGCTTGGACAACACGCCAGCTATCAGCTCTTGCATTCCGGCGTCGGAATCGTTGTGGCGGAACTTGTAGAAGTTGGTCAGCTGTGTCGTCCACTGGCTCTTGACGGTGGCATACTTGGGATCGGTCGCGAGCGCGATGGCGCGTGCGTACGCATCTATGATGCGATCTATGACCTGGTTCAGATTCTCAAGCGCCGCCTTGCTTTCGGGCGATTCATCCTTGCCTCGGAAGTTCTTCTCGAAATCATCGGACAGCTTCTTGTAGGGGCCTGCCTGGTAGGCCAGGGCGAGTCTCACATAGGTCTGCGGGTCTTTTTTGAAGAACCCCTCGCTCTGCGCTGCTCTGAGAAAGTAACCGATGGACTCGTTCGGATTGGTCTTCAGGGCGAAGATGCCGAGCGCGCTGTTGAGCCAGTTTATGTACTCCTCTTTGACCTTGGCGTCGAGCGGCTTGCCCTCTTCAAAACCCTTTCCGGCTTCGACCATTTGAAGAGCCCTGCGAGCGTGGTTCGCGGCCTCCGCATTATTGATCTCTTTATTGGTCAGCGCCAATTGGAGGGCCGCCCATGAGACCCTGCTCGTGGCGGTCAGATCGTTCGGCTCGTCCACTAGTATCTGCTTGCCCAGATCGTATGCCTCGGCAAATTTCTGCTCCTTAATCAGCTGCTCAAGGTTGACCTTGCGCATCCCCTTCTCGTAGGCCGCGATCCACTTCTTTATATAGGCCGTATACTGATCCTCAGCCGGATACTTTGCCAGGTACTCTTTGCCTGCTTCGTATGCGACAGGCTGATTGCTCGTACGGTTATCAGTAAATTTCTTATACAAAATGGTCTTGGCTTCGTCCTCGCTCTGCCCCGCTGCTGTCTCTTCCGTTCCGGTCAAGGGCGTGATGGTGGTGTTGCTCAGCGCAAACGCCGACAGCGCGAGCGTGGCGACCATCGCGCTTAACGTTATCAGGCGGATTAACTTGTTCATCGGATGCATGTCCTCCAGGCGAAGTCTCTGTTAACTTAAATTCTCTCAAAAATCTTTCGGGGGATGTGAGCGGGCTCAAACAGCGTCGCGCTCATTCAGATGCACGCGGGATAGCCGACGGTTGCCGCATTTTACAACGCCTCAGGCTCGGGACTTGAGCGTTGTAACCAGCGTGGGGTATCGGATCATACCTTACGGGTGCGATGGGGCAATAATCCTGCAATAATCGCCCCCGTGTCAAGCCCCTTCGGCGCTCTTGCGGCCCGCCATCGGCTTCGCCCCTTAGAACGAAAAACTGCGCCGGACTTTCGATCTCAATTGATCTACGAAAGTCCGGCGCAAGACGGTTCTATGCGAGCCGCAGCAGAGAGCGCCCATTAAGGCGTATTCGTCAACACGCGGCGCGGCCTTTGCCCGCTCTGCGGCTGCTGCGTGGGCGCGCTCGAAGCGGGCGGCGCTGCTGTTGTTGTGTTGGTAGTGTTGGTGGAGGGCCGCGTCGTCACCGCTGTCGGCCTTGCGGGTACGGTCATGATTACGCTCTTAACGTTCGAGCGCGCTGCGTTCGCGCCCGTCGCCGTTCCGGTCGCATCGACGGGTGTGTCCAGGTTCAAATCGGCAGCCTCCCGCTCATTCTCCACTTCGTCGCTGAGGGCGGCGGCCGCGCGCGGGTCTATCTTCGAGCGCGGAGTGAGCGAGGCGGGAGTGGCGGCCATCTGTACGCCGCCACGGTTACCGAAGCGTGCGTCGAGCGCACGATAAATCTTCCCGGCGATGCCGGCGGCAATGCGGCCGCGCTCGCCCGAGCCGCGCGTCACCACGACGACCGCCAAGTGCGGGTCAACCACCGGCGCAAAGGATGCGAAGAGGCCGAGCCAGCTGCCCTGACCGATGCACGTGCCGGTCTTTCCGGCGATGGTTTGCACGGGGTCGTAAGCGAGCTTCGCCGTCCCATAGTTGACTGCCCCGATCATGCCCGGAATCATGCGGCGCAGATTCTCTTGCGGGACGTTCAGGCGGCGGCGCACTTCGGGCTTGAACTTGACATCCTCCTGCGGCGTGCGCGGAAGGTGCGGCGTCAGCAGCTCTCCGCCGTTTCCGATCGCCGAGACGAGCGAGGCCAGCTGAACCGGCGTGACCTCAAAGTCGTCTCCGTGCGAGGACATGTGATTGACCGCGTAGCCAGTCTTGTAAGCCGGGACGCGCCCCATATATTCGTTCGCGTGGTTGATGCCCGTGCGCTCGCCCAGGCCCAGCTCGCGCGCGTAAGAGACCATTCTGTCGAAGCCCACGCGGCCGCCCACCGATTGAAAGTAACCGTTGTTGGAGTAAGCGAGCGAGTCCGTCAAATCAAGGCTGTACTTCTGTAAAGAGATGTTGACGGTTTGCACCGGATCGATCACCTTCTCGGACAGACCAGCCAGGCCCGTCACCAGCTTGATCGTAGAGCATGGCTTGTAGCCTTTGCGCAGCGCCCAGTCCTGATTGACCACTGTGAAGATGCGGCCCGTCTTGGGGTCCATCACGACGACCGAACCGGCATGATTGCCGAGCGCTGCGACGGCTGCGCGCCTGACTTCCATGTCCTCGCCCGTGACCTCGTCCTTGAGAATGTTGGCGGCCGCTTCGTCGCGCAACGCCTGGTCGGCGGCGCGCTGGCGGGCGATTGCCGCCAGTCTGGCCTGCTCTGCGCGGCGGCGCGCTTCCTCCAGCTGGCGGCGGCGCTCGGCCGCCTGACGGCGCGCTTCCAATAGACGCTCGCGGCGCGAAAGTGCGCGTCCGCCCTTACGCTCGTCTACGTTTCGGGCGTTGCGCCGGTCTCTGGCCGATGCCCTTTCGGCCCGCTCCTCGCGCACGGACTTACCGCGTTTACGCTCGGCGCGCGCTTCTGTCTTCGCGCGGCCGCGCTCGGCGCGCGACTTATTATTGCGCGCCGATTGAGTTTTGGATTTCGCCGCAGGATGTCTTTCCTTGGCCGGGGCCGAGCCCGCGTAGAAGATTGCTGTAAGAAGAAATAGGAGAAGGAATAGATTGCGCGCCGCGCGCGTCTGCAAGGGGGCTTGTAAACTCTGGGTCATTGATAGGGCCTCGCTTCAGGGTTTCAGACGGGATACGACTCTTGAACGAGCAGCTTAGCGCCCGAGAGCGGGATGACGCTCCCTAGAGAGTACGCATCCAAACTTTTCCGGCGCGCACTGTCTTGCGCCGCGCCGCGCGCCGAGTAGTCAATGATGAAATCGAAGTGTTGAGAGTCAACAAAAACGCTCCTTAACGTCTCTATCAGTTTTAATCAACCTTCGTCTGTTACAAGTGAGGAGGGAGAGTTCCCGATTGGCGGCCTCCGGGGAGTTTGCTTTGAGACCGCCCTGAACTATAACATCTCGGTAGGACGAGCGGCAACAAAAAAGTCTTGCGGGTCTTTCGGGCCTCCGCAAGCTCATAGACGTAGGAGCTGGCCCACGGAGAAGCGTCGTCGTCGTCGGGACTTGAAAGATACCAGAGGCATGAGGGCGGTCAAACTTATCTCCAGCTTTCGCGTGCGGCTACTGCTTGTGCTCGCCGCGCTGCTCATCATGACGCTCGGCGTGCAGTACTACTTGAACCTGCTCGCCAGCCGGACGAACGCGCGCGTCATAGCGGAGCAGGAGCAGGCGCTGGCCGCAGGCGTCGAGCTGGGCGTCAAGGCCATCACGAGCGGGGATTACCTAATCACACTGCGCGAGCGTGCGCGCCAACCGCTGCTCGATGAGAAGGCCGGGCGCGTGACAAACATTCTGGTGGTCGATAACGAGGGGCAGGTCAGAGACAGTCTCGATCCCGATTACAACCCGGAGAAGGTCAACGACCGTGTGCAGTATAAGCAGCTGCGCGATGTGCCGCTGCCGCCCGTAATCAACGCTGGCCAGCTATCGGACGACAACACGCTCCTGCCGCTCACCTCCCGCGCCCCTACGCAATATCGCACCGGAGCGCCGCGCGCGTTTCCCTTCCCCGTCGAGACGACCAGCGGGCGTTGGTACGTCATCGTCGCGCTCGGCAAGGCGAGCATACCGACCAGCGTTTGGAATCGACAGGCGGCGCGCCCACTGCTCTACACTCTCGCCGTGCTTCTCGTGACGACCTTCATCACGGCAGTCCTCGTCTGGCGCTTCACGCGCCCCATCAAAGACCTCTCGGACGCGGCTCGCAGGGTGGCCGCCGGTCAGTTCGATTTCCAGGTGCGCGCCGCCGACCGCAGCGACGAGATGGGCCAGCTCGTCACCGTCTTTAACGAGATGATAGGCAAGCTGGGCCGCACGCGCGAGCTGGAAGCGCAGCTTCACCAGGCCGAGCAATCGGCTGTGGTGGGCCGTCTCGCCTCGGCCATCGCGCACGAGATCAGGAATCCACTGAACTACATCAACCTCACGCTCGACCACGTGCGCACGGCGCTCGCGCCGGAAGACCCGCAGAAGCGCGCCACCTTCAATCGCCTGGCCGATCAGCTCAAGGCCGAGGTCGCGCGCATCAATACGCGCATCTCCGAATTTCTGAACTACACGCGCCCCGTCAAGCTTGAGCTGCGCGCGGTCGATCTGCGCGAGGCGGCTCTGGATGCGCTGCGCATGGTAGAGGTGCAGGCGGCGGAGAATAACATAGAGGTGAGCATAGAGGCCGAGGACGACGTGCCGCCCGTGATGGCCGACGGGGAATCTCTGCGCTCGGTCTTCACGAACCTCTTGATAAACGGGCTTCAGGCGATCGACGGCGAGGGCGGGCGGCTCTCTATCAAGCTCTCTGCGGAACAGATGGGCCGCGCCGCGCGCATAGAGATCACGGATACGGGCCACGGCATCGCGCCCGAGAACATCTCGCAGGTCTTCGAGCCCTATTTTTCGACCAAGGAGACGGGCACCGGCCTCGGCCTCGCCATCGTCAAAAAGGCCATAGACGATCACGGCGGCTCGATCTCTGTAAAATCGAAGCAGGACAGCGGCACAACGTTTATAATCACACTACCGACGGAAAGGAGGGATGAGGGATGAGGGATGAGGGATGAAATAAAAGCTTCTGTCTTTTCTTTTTCATCCCTCATCCCTGCGGCCCTCATCCCTGTAGTTCTTATGGCACGCAAAAGCATACTCGTGGTGGACGACGAAAAGTCGCAGCGCGAAATTCTGGAGATGATCCTGTCGAACGAGGGCTACGACGTGACGACGGCGTCGAGCGGCGAAGCGGCGCTCAAATTCGCCAAGGAGCGACGTTTCGATCTGGCACTGACCGACCTGAAGATGACCGGCATGGACGGCATAGAGCTGCTCCAACACCTGCTCGTGCAGGACTCGTCGATCATCGTCATCCTGCTCACGGCGCACGGCTCTATCGATTCGGCCAAAGAGGCTTTGAAGCGCGGCGCGTATGATTACCTGCAAAAGCCTTTCGACCAGGACAAGCTGCTTGAGACGATAGGTCGCGCGCTCTCGCGCCTTGACGCCCTCGATGTCGAGATCATCTCGGCCTCGCCCGAAATGGAGGGCGTTAAAAAGATGATCCTCAAGGTCGCGCGCTCGAACTCGACCGTGCTGATTCGCGGCGAGTCGGGCACGGGCAAGGAGCTGATCGCCCGCGCCATACACAATCAGAGCCCGCGCGTCGCGGACATGTTTCAGGCCGTCAACTGCGCCGCGATCAACGAGAACCTGCTCGAATCGGAGCTGTTCGGTCACGAGAAGGGCTCTTTCACCGGCGCGCACGCAGAGAAGAAGGGGCTCTTCGAGGTCGCCGATCGCGGCACGCTCTTTCTGGACGAGATCGCGGAACTCGACATAGGAATGCAGGCCAAGTTGCTGCGCGCCCTGCAAGAGCGCGAGATACGGCGCGTCGGCGGCACGCGCGCCATCAAGATAGACGTGCGCGTGATCGCCGCCACGAACCGCGACCTGCGCGCGATGGTCGCTGATAAGAGGTTCCGCGACGACCTCTACTATCGCATCAACGTGCTCTCGGTTGACGTGCCACCTTTGCGTGAGCGACGCGAAGATATTCCTGTGCTGATAGACTATTTTCTCAAGAAGCACACGCGCAACACTTCGCGACTCGTGCGCGGCCTTG
>DASQYE010000669.1:0-3382 GCA_035639355.1 Pyrinomonadaceae bacterium | reverse complement strand
CCGAACCCGGCGCGCACCAGCAGCGCGGCCGTTTCCTGCGCGGCCCTGTAGTAGGAGTCTTCGGCCCCCGTGCGCGCCGAGCCGAAAATCGAGACGGCCCGCGTGACGGTGGCTAGATTGTCGAAGCCTTCTATGAATTCTCCGGTGATACGCAGCACGCGCCAGGTGTCAGAGCGTGTGAACTCATCCTGCTTCGGTGTGTCAAGTAACTGCTCGTCCTGCGTGACCTTTTGAGGGTGCTGGCCCTGCGTTTCGTTTTCCGCCATTCCCGTTCCCTTATGTCGAGTAATTGATTGGTTTGGAATTTTAAGCGCTCGAAGCCCGGAAAGGTACGATCACCAGGATGAAAGTTCGGCTTTGAAAAGCTTAGTAAGCATGAGAAGCAGGAAGAGAATGCTGGCCACCCTGTAGATTAAGAGTTCAAGGTCGCTAAACTTAAAGCTGGACTTGCCCTTAGTCATAAACCGCTCCCGGCTTTGCCTAAATAATCTTATCCAAACCGGCCCGCTCCCTTATACCGCCATGATATTGAAGCCGCAGTCAACGTGTATTACTTCGCCTGTGATCGCGGAAGAGAGCGGGCTGCACAGGAAGAGGGCACAGTTTCCGACCTCGCGCGCCTCCACGTTGCGGCGCAGGGGCGCGCGCTCGGCGTGATGCCTGAGAATCAGGCCCATGTTCGAGACGCCGCGCGCCGAGAGCGTATTGATAGGGCCGGCGCTGATCGAGTTGACGCGTATGCCGCGTTTACCCAGGTCAGCCGCGAGGTAGCGCGTGGTCGCTTCGAGCGCAGACTTCGCCACGCCCATGACGTTGTAATTGGGCACAACTTTTTCCGCGCCGTAGTAGGTCATGGAGACGATGCTGCCGCCCTCTGTCATCAAGGGAGCAGCGGCGCGGGCGACCACTACGAGCGAATAGGCGCTGACCTCAAGCGCCGTTAAAAAGTCGTCGCGCGCAGTATCGACATACTCGCCCTCCAACGCCTCTTTCGGAGCATAAGCGATGCTATGAATGAGCAGGTCGAGGCGGCCGAACTCTTCGCGCACGCGACGGAACGTCTCCGAGACCTCCTCCGGCTTCGTCACGTCGCAGGGCACTACGAGCGCGCCCTCCATATCGCGCGTCAATCCCTCGACGTTCTCCTTCAGACGCTCGCCCTGGTAAGTGAAGGCGAGGCGCGCGCCCGCCTCAGACAATGCCTGCGCCGTCGCCCAGGCGATCGAGCGCTTGTTGGCGACGCCGAAGATAATGCCGAATTTGTTCTGCAACATGGCGGGATTTCCTTTAAGGAAAGGGGCCGGATGTCAGGGGCCGGTTAAAGCATGTCTTTACCGGCCCCCGACACCCGACCCCCGTTTTTATGCTGCCGCGCTCTGCGGCTCGCCGTTCATCAAGTGCTTGTACTCGCCGCTATCTACCCACTTGAGAATCTCGGAAACGCGCCAGACCGGGAAGGGGTGCGACATGCCGGAAGTGATTATGTCGGCCCAGAAGCGGTCGAGCGCCTTCTCGTCGTAGTTTTTCTGGAAGTCGCGTGCCTGGGCCAAGAACTCCTCGTAGTCAACCCTGGAGGCGAACGTTCCGCCGCATAGCTTCATCATCGTGCGCCCGATGACGTGGGGGTCTTGCGTGACGAGCAGGGCCGCGCGGTCGCAGGAAAGCTCGGCCCGTCGCGCCCATGCCAGGAGCGCCGCGCGCATCGTGCCCGTCAAAATCTGCGTCACGATGGCGGCAATCGGGGCCGACGCCAGGGCCGCGCTCGCCAGCGCTTCGATCAGTCGCGCCGCCGTCAGGTACAGGACGTGCTCGGCATGTATATGGCCCACCTCGTGCGCGACGACCGCCAGCACCTCTTCATCCGTGAGCCGTTCGAGCAGCGATGAATGAAGCACTATGACGTGGCGACGGACGCCGCCCGTAAACGCGTTGACTATGGGGCTCTGCTGTACGAACAGCTCCGGCATATCGACGCCGAGCGTCGTGCAGGCAATCTGTAGCTTGGCGTAAAGGTCTGGGCACTGTTTCGGCGTGACCTTCACAGCGCTCGCCGTGAAGATGACACGAATGGCCGATTCGCCCGTCACTTCCAAAAGCTTCTTCAAGGCCGAGTCGATGCCCGGAATCGTGCGCAGAGCGGCCAGCGCCCGACTGTCGGCCGGGTGCACATACGCATGCTTGTCCAGTTCGGCGAACTTCTTATGCGGCTTGTCCGATAGGAGCAGGCGACATCGCCCGCACTTGGCCGCTCCACCTTCGGGGCGCGGCTGGTTCAACTGGCCGCAATAGCGACAGCGTATCGAGTCGTGCCTGTTATCTGTCGAGTCGGGTTCAATATCTACCATTCTCTTTAGTTCCTTGTTTCTGAAAATAGCGCGGATAGCTTTTCGGGAGACACCTATGATCTTCGGCTGCCCTTGACGCGGTATCGATGATTATAAGGAAGCGCCGGGCCTTTCAGCAATCACCCCGGCCGGATTCCCTATCTCAAATCCTGAAATCCCGAATCATAAGACCGCCGTCTTAGTGCTTGAAGTGACGCACGCCCGTAAAGACCATCGCGAGCCCATGCTCGTTGGCGGCAGCCGTCACCTCTTCGTCGCGCACGGAGCCGCCGGGTTGAATGATGGCCGTGATGCCGTGCCTGGCCGCCTCGTCCACGCCGTCGCGGAAGGGAAAGAAGGCGTCAGAGGCGAGAACGGAGCCACGCAAAGGGAGCTGGGCGCGCATCGCCCCGATCTTCACGGAGTCCACGCGCGACATCTGGCCCGCGCCGACGCCGACGGTCTGCCCCTCGCGCGCATAGACAATGGCGTTCGACTTCGTATGCTTCGAGACCGTCCACGCAAACAGCAGAGCGCGCACCTCTTCTTCGGACGGTGCACGCTCGGTCACAACGCGCAGGTCGCTGCGGCTGAGGCGGTGCGAATCGCGCGTCTGGACGAGCATTCCGCCCGTGATCTGCCTGTATTCGAGACCCGCCAAGCGCGGGGCCGCGCCCGCGCGCAGCACGCGCAGATTCTTTTTACCCTTTAGGGCTTCCAGGGCTTCCGCGTCGTAATCCGGCGCTATGATGACTTCGGTGAATATCTCCGTGACGGCGCGCGCCGCCGACAAGTCAACCTGACGATTGAAGGCGACGATCCCGCCGAAAGCCGAAACGGGATCGGTCGCCAGCGCGCGACGATAAGCCTCCTCGGCAGAGGGGGCAGAGCCCACGCCGGCCGGATTCGTGTGCTTGATGATGGCGCACGTCGTCTCGTCGAAATCGGAGACGAGCTGCCACGCCGCGTCCGCATCAACGTAGTTGTTAAAGGACATCTCTTTGCCCGACAGCAGCTCTGCCTGAGCGACACCGCCGGTCGCGCTCGTGTGATAAAGC
>DASQYE010000668.1:0-2257 GCA_035639355.1 Pyrinomonadaceae bacterium | reverse complement strand
CGAGTCGCGTCGTGACAGTGCTTATCTCGGCCTGCGCCTCCGCGACCGAAACATTCGGCTTGAGGCGCGCGATGACCTGGTAGTAACGATTGCCGCGCAGCTGCATCTCGCTCGAATCCTGCGCGAGCGGCGTCCATGCTTCAGACCATGAAGGCAGCTTCATCTCCGGCGGCATCACTCCCACCACGGTCGTACTCCCGCCCCGGATTGTGAGACTCTTTCCGACGATGTTCGGATCACCGCCAAACCTTCGCTGCCAGAGGCGATGGCTGAGTACTATCACCTTGCCCCCGCCCGTAGTGAACTCTTCGGGTTGAAAGGTGCGACCCATAAGCGGCTTGACTCCGAGCGTTCGGAAGAATCCGTCCGAGACGCGCGCGGCCGGCAACATCTCGGGTTGCTCGACGCCTGTTAAGACCAGTCCGTCGCCGGAATAGGCGGCCATCGAAGCAAAAGAGCGGCTCTCGCGCTGCCAGTCGAAAAAGTCTGCCGGCGATACTCCGCCGAACTCCTTTTCGCCGCCGCGCGGATTCACGGATTTTATGTTTATCAAGCGATTCGCTTCATTGAACGGCAGCGGGCGCAAAAGAACTGCGTTGACGACCGTGAAGATGGCCATGTTCGCACCGATGCCAAGTGCGAGCGCGAGCACCGCGACGGCGGTGAAAGCAGGACTCTTCAAGAGCATTCGCAAGCCGTAGCGCAAATCCTGCAAGAGAGTTCCCATATCTCGACAGACCTCCTACTCGTATCTGAGGGCGATCATGGGATCGACCCTGGTCGCTCTGCGCGCAGGTATCAAGCAGGCCAGCAGTGCGATCCCGGCTAAGACGACCGAGACAGCGCCGAACGTCAAGGCGTCGGTCGCCGTCACCCCATAAAGCAGGCTCTCCATCACGCGCGTGACGGCAAAAGACGCGACCAGCCCGAGCACTACTCCGACGAGCGCGAGCGTCATGCCCTGCCGGACTACCATCCTTAGGACATCTCCCGTCTGCGCTCCCAAAGCGAGACGGATGCCTATCTCGTGCGTGCGCTGCGTGACCGAATAGCTCATCACGCCGTAGATGCCGACGGCCGCAAGGATGAGCGCCAGCGCGGCGAAGATTGCGAGCAGCAGCATGTTGAAGCGTTGGCGGGAGACCGACTCGGCCAGCAATTGCTGCATCGGCTTCGAGTCCCAGATCAGCTGATCTTTGTCCATCTGCTTGATGGCGTTGCGCACGCCCGTCTGGATGGCTGCGGGGCTGGATGCAGCGGCGGCGCGCACCATTAGATTCACCTGCCGTTCGGGCAGCTGATAAAACGAGAGGTAGTATTCCGGGTAGGATTCCGTCTCCAAACCCTGGTGATGAATATCCCCGACGATGCCTACGATCTCAAACGGCTGCTTGTCGTCGTCTATCACCAGACGCTTGCCGAGCGGTTCTTCGCCAGGAAAGAAGCGGCGCGCGAAAGTCTCGCTGACGATCATGACGGGCGGAGCATCCTTCCTGTCTCGGTCGGTGAAAACGCGCCCCTTTCGCAGGGGGATGCCCATTGTCTGGAAGTAGTCCGGGGTGACGGTGCTCGCCTCAGCATCGGGTTCCTGTCCGGGCGGGACGGGGCGTCCTTCGACGGTGAAGCTGGACTGCCTGCCGTTGCCGCTCAGCGGAACGATATTGACGGCCGCAGCCGAGCCGACTCCTGGAACCTGTCGCGTGCGCTCGATCGCCTGCTCGACAAAGGCCGCCTGCTGCTCGCCCGACGGATACTTCGATCTTGACAAAGGAAGGTCAACGGTAAGAATCGCCTGCGCGTCAAAACCCGGACTAACGTTGAGCAGGTAGACGAAGCTCCTGATTAAGAGGCCAGCGCCGACCAGCAGCACTAAGCTAAGCGCTATCTCGGAGATGACCAGGAGGCTGCGCACGCGATTGCGACGCAGGCTCTCCGTAGACCCGCGTCCACCCTCTTTAAGTGACTCGTTCAAGTCCAGCTTTGAGGCTTGCATGGCCGGGGCGAGCCCGAACAGTATGCCCGTGAGCAGGGCGACCGCCGCCGTGAAGCCGAGCACATGAGCGTCGAGACCGATCTCTCTGACGCGCGGCAGCTCCGCCGGACTCGCCGCCACGAGCAGGTCAACGCCCCACATGGCAACCAACAGCCCGAGCCCGCCGCCCACGAGCGCCAGCAGCACGCTCTCGGTCAAAAGCTGGCGCACAACTCTCATGCGACTCGCCCCAAGGGCCGTGCGAATCGCTATCTCTTTATGGCG
>DASQYE010000667.1:0-3116 GCA_035639355.1 Pyrinomonadaceae bacterium | reverse complement strand
GCGCGCCGGAGCGTTGCCGTCGTTCTGCGACGTGATTGTCCAATGCAGAATCTCGCCGGGGTTTACCGTAGAGGCTTTCTCGACGGGCACGACCTCTAGCCCGCGCTCGACTGCGCCGGAGAGCAGGACTTTGACTTCAGGACGGCCGCGCTCGGCGCGCGCCATCTGACGTTGCGCGAAGGCCGCCGCTCCGCTGAGGACGACAAGGCCCAGAGCCGCTAGGACGAGCGCACGGGCTTTACTCTTTAACTTCATCTTGACTGTCTCCTTTAAATTTTCCCTGACAACGCAGGGCGGGGGCGTTGGCCCACCCATAGAGAGAGAGGGGCCGAAGGCTCATCTGTTGCCGTGAGCCAGGGTTGATTCACGCATCTGCTGCGCTTCGAGAGCGCGTGCGACGGCGTACATGAAGGTGGTGACGGAAACGGGGCGCGGAAGCACGGCGGCCAGGCGAGCGTTGGCCGACGTGCGCATGATCTCCGAGGGGCGTCGGTGAAAGCCTATCAGAGAAACGTAAGGCTCCATCTCGTGGATGACCTCGATGGCACGCGAGCCGCCGAACCCTGGCATGTCGAGCCCGAATGCGATCAAATCGAAGCTTCCCTTATCCGCCTCGCGCAGAACGTCCATCGTGTGATGACACGTCGATGCCTCGTGCTTGGCCGCGCGCAGAGCCGCGACGAGTTGATCGGCCATTACTCGGTCGTCATCGCAAATCATCACACGCGCCATGCCTTACCATCCTTTTTCTAAACCTGATTTCTGACCGGCGAAAACGCACGATCAGGATGGGCTACAACAAGCCGCGTGCCGACCACCGGCGGCAAGCGTTTCTTCATGGGTAAACGTTTAAATAATAGGGGATAGAAGCAAGAGGGAGGGTCGCTCGCAGGCTTCGGCGGAAGGCGTCGGTGACAGCCCCGCACTGAAAATTTGTCAGCCGCCTGACTTTTTGTCAGCCGTCGTGCGAGCGCGGACGCGCCTTAAAAGCTCATGGGGAAGGACGCTGCGGAAGGGATGCGACGGACGAAGCGGCTCAGGTATTTGGTGTGACGGGCCGCAGGGAGAGAGAGAAGGAGGTGTACGTGTAAGCTTGAAATCCGACTCTACAGCACGGCCGTCTCCTCAAGCAAACAACCCTCTGCGAATCTTTCGGCGCGAAGCGGCGCGGCGTCGATCACCAGCGAGCGGCCGTGCAGGATCAACTCCGAGAGCATACGGCCCGTGGCGGGAGAGTGCATCACGCCGTGACCGCTGAAGCCGTTGGCCAGGTACAGACCCTTGACGCCCGGAGCCGCGCCGATGATGGCGTGATGATCCGGCGTCACTTCGTAGAGTCCTGCGCGACAGCGCGAGCGATCGACGACCGCACCGGCTAGCGATGGCACGCGCACCCTGGCGCGCTCGAGTATTTGTTCGGTGAAGCCCGGATCGAAATCCGTCTTGAAGCCGGCGGTCTCTTCCGGCGCGGGCCAGGCCATCAGCACGCCAGACCGTTCACCACCGGGCGGCTCGCGACGAAAGTGAAATCCGTTCGACATATCTATGACCATAGGAAGCGGCGAGGGCAGAGAGTCGAACGGCTCCGTGATGACGAGCTGGCGTCGGAGCGGCGAGACCGGAAGCGACAGGCCGGCCATGCGCGCCACTTCGGCGGCCCACGCGCCCGTCGCATTAACAATCGTTCGCGTTGTGATCGCTCCGCGCGTCGTGTAGAGGGCTTTCACCTCGCCGCGCTCCGTCTCTATCCCTGTCACCTCAGTATCAAGCCATACTCTTGCGCCCCGCTCCTTGGCGCGACTGGTGAAGCCGCGCAGCACACTGAGGGGTTCTACGAATCCATCCGTCGTGCAGAAACTTCCTCCCGTCACGTCATCCGTGCGAAGCTGTGGAATCAAGGCTCGGATGTCATCGGCGGTCAGTATCTCGACTCCCTTGAGGCCGAGCGCCGCCTGACGCTCGCGGTTTCTCTTGAGGTAAGAGAGATGCTCACGGCTGGTAGCGACGAACAGGTAGCCGTCCGCCCTGTAACCGGACGGATGGCCCGTCGCTTCTTCAAAGCGCGCGAAGAAGGCGATCGAATAGAGCGACATCTCTATATTGATCGCGGTGTCGAACTGCGCGCGGACGCCGCCCGCACCCTTGCCGGACGAGCCCATCCCTTGTGCCGCTTCGCGCTCAAGGATGAGAACGTCGCGGCAGCCAGCCTCCGTCAGGTGATAAGCGATGCTTGCGCCGACGATGCCGCCGCCGATGATGACCACGTCCGCCGTCTCTGTCATAAAAATTCACCCGCCGGGGCTGCAACCGGCATTAGCAGGAAGATCGAGCATCAGCGTTCGGGTGAGCGCCGCGCGCTCTCTCTCTGTGAAATTACAGCACACGCCGGGCGGGCGAAAGAGAGCGCGCGCGCGCCGGGACTCTGAGCCTTATCATTAGATGCCGGTCGCCAGGTCTGACGAATCGGTCGCCGTTTCGTATTCGCGCAGCTTGCGGTAGAGCGTGCGCGCGGAGATGCCTAGAATGGCGGCGGCGCGTTCGCGGTTGCCGCCCGTCTCGCCCAGTACGCGCATGATGTGCTGGCGCTCCAGCTCGTCGAGCGTGGCCGGAGGCTGTGAAGCGAAAGCTGCGCCTGGGCCTGAGGGGAGGCCCATGCCGCTCGTTTGCGCTGCGCCCGCCGAAGGCAACACCTGTTCGGCCTCGATCACATCTCCGGTTGAAAGGGCTGCGGCGCGCTCAAGACAGTTGCGCAGCTCGCGCACGTTGCCGGGCCAGGCGAAGGATTCAAGCCGGCGACGCGCCTCGGCCGACAAATCCAGCCTGGGCCTGTTGAACCGCTGGCGGAAAATCTCAAGAAAATAATCTATCAATTCGGGGATGTCTTCGGGACGCTCTCTGAGCGGCGGGACGTAGAGGGCGACGACGTTGAGGCGATAGAAGAGGTCTGCGCGAAAGCGGCCGTCGCGCACGTCTTCCGGTAGATTACGATTGGTGGCGGCGATGACGCGCACGTCCGCGCCCTGGTCGCGCGTCGAGCCGACACGACGGAAGCGTCCCTGTTCTAGAAACTGCAAGAGCTTGACCTGCATCTGAAGCGGCATCTCGCCGACCTCGTC
>DASQYE010000666.1:0-5279 GCA_035639355.1 Pyrinomonadaceae bacterium | reverse complement strand
CGTGCGTTCTCAAGCGCCCGCCACATAGCGCCCGTGTGGTGCAGCACGCCCCAGGAATAAACGATGTCGAATTGGCCCAGGCGCTTGACGTAGTCCGAATCGAGCACGGAGCCTCGCTCGATCGTCCAGTCCGCATCGCCCGCGAAGAAGCGCTGCTTTAGCTCCTGTGCGCAGGCGACCGATTCCGCGTCGTAGTCGAAGGAGTGAACGCGTGCGCCCAGACGGCGCGCGGCGAGCGAGAAAAGGCCGCTGCCAGAGCCTATGTCTAGAAAGCTCTTGCCATCAAGCGTCTCGGCTTCGAGCATCAGGCGTAGAGAGCGCTCCGCCTCAAGGATGCGTTCCTCGTCGAGCGTTGATAGGAAGCGCCGCCAGTTTCGCCCGAACTCGAAGCGAAGCTCGCGCCGCAACTCCTGTCCGTAGAGTGCCGTCATAAAGTCTTGCGGGCGACGCAGTTGATGTAAGGCGAAGTCAGACGGTTGGGCTTGAGCTGCCTGCCCGTCTTGTCTTCAACGATCCACGCGAGCCACGAGAGGCGCACCAGCAGGGCCAGGATGCTCTTTTTAGCCAGCCACTCGGCAGACCCTCGTCTGATGCCCTCTAAATTACAGACGCCGAAATTGCTGCTCATAAAATTGTCGCATTCGAGCACGGTCAAACCGGCCTCGGTGTGTGCCCCGGCCAAAGCCTCTGCGTCCAGCGGCACATGAACGTCGTAGAAAGGCCGGTTGAATTTCCTTGCGAGCAGGCCGGGCAGCCCCTTCATATTCGGGATGCTGGTGAGCATCAATCCGCCAGGCTTTAGAAAGCGGGCGAACGCTTTGATGCAATCCCGCGTGTCCGTGAAATGTTCGGCGACCCCTAAGGAGACGACCACGTCAAAAGAGCCTATCAACGCCTCGGGCGGCGAGAAGAAATCCGCGCAGACGACCCGGCCCTCCACCCGCGCGCGGGCCAGGATTTCTCTCTCCTGCTGACAGCCGCGCTCGGAATAATCGAGCCCTGTGACCTCGAACCCGAACTCCGAGGCGAAAAAGGGAAGCCAGAGCGACCTGGCGCAGCCGATCTCGATGAGCTTCGAGTGGCGGGTATCGGTTCCGGCAAAGACTTTCCGAAAAAACCTGTCGAAGCGGCTATGGACATAGCTGGTCAAGCCCTGTCGCAGCGGATCGACAGAGTCGGGCGGACGCGCCGCCGCCCAAGACACGTCCCAGTACTGTTTACCGGCCTTATCCATGCTCATTGCTTAACGGCGACGCAGGCGACTATTCCGAAGCTTCGGGAAAAATCATGATACCGTCCGAGCGACGGCATCGGCAAACCGTAGAAGGCGACCGTTTCAGACCAGCTTTTGAGCCTCGCCGTAATGAACGCCCTCCATCTCTACGGGTCTGCGACGGTATTTAATCACCTCGGCCGGAGTGCCGCCGACGACCGTGTAGGCGGGAACGTCCCTGTTAACCACGGCTCCGGCCGCGACCACGCTGCCCCTGCCGATGTTGACCCCGTCGAGAACGACGCAACGCGCCGCGATCCACACGTCGGCTTCGATAGAGATGCCAGTGGCTGTGGAGCCCTGCAAGCGTATGAATTCCTGCGGGTCTGTGTACTTATGGTTGGCGGCCACGATGGTCGAATGCGCGGCGATGGCTACGTAATCTCCTATGGAAACATCGCCCTCGCCGTAAACGACCACGTAAGGCCCGACGCTGCAATTGTCGCCGACGGAGATCGTGCCGTCCTGCGCGTCCAGCAGAGCGCCGTAGCCCATCTCGAATCTTCGCCCGAGCCTCACGCCCTTTCCCGAGGCGATGATCTTACAGCGGCCTATGCGCGAGCCCTTCCCTATGGACAGGTTGAGCGGGAAGCGGACGGTCGCGGCCGGCGAGACCAGACACCGCCACCTGATCGACAGGTAAATAGCGATCAGGAAAGCCGGGGCCGGCGAGCGGCGCAACCTGTTCCGCAATCGTTCCCACATGATGGAGCGTTCTCTTTCGCGCCCCTCCTAAAGCAGGCGCTCTTTTCTGTGCAGAGAGAAGTAGACTAATAAACAGGAGATAAAATAGACGATAGAGGTTGCCAGGGCAATCCCGGCCACGCCCATGTATCTGAATAGAATAGCGTTCAGAATAATATCGGCGACGAAGTTAAAGGCGGCGATCCGAAAAATAATATTATTCATCAAGAGCGAGGACATCAGCCTGACGCCGAGGATGCCCGCTATATAGAAAGGAAGCTGTAGCGCGTAAAAAGCCTGCACGCGCGCGACCGTGTAGGTATCTGCGGCGGTGAACGAGCCTCTTTGAAACAAGAGACGCACCAGCGGCTCCGAAAACAGGTAGAGCAGGACGGTCAAGGGGACGGACACTACGAAGTTCAACCACAGGTAGCGCCTGAGCGTGTGGCGCAGAGCGTCCCACTCGCGCTGCGCCACCATCGTCGAAAAATATGGCGTCACGGCCGTCCCCAGCGCCGTCGCCGCCAACCCTATCGGAAGCGCTATCACGCGGCCGCCGTAATTGAGCGCCGCGACGCTGCCGGGCGCGAGCATGGCCGCCATCGATTGATCTACCAGGTTAGTCCCGATCATCAGGAAAGCGCCCGCGATCATAGGGCCGTATTGACGCGCAACCTGTCGCAGGTGCGCGTCCCATTCGTGCCAGGCGGGGCGCAAGCGCGCTCCCTGCCGTTTGAGCGCCACCCCCAGCACGATCATCTCAAGCGCCGCGCCGCACACAAGCCCGGCGGCCAGCGCGTAGACGCCCCACGATCTAAAAACCAGCAGAAAGGACGCGCCCATCAAGGGAGCTAGCACGGGAGAGAGCGCCGCCAGCGCGAAGCGTCGTCCGGCGTTCAAGACCGCGCCCCAGATGATGACGACGCCGCCGATCATCACTACGGGCGCGATCACGTATTGGAGGCGGACGGTCAGCTCCAGCTTTTCGCGGCTGAACCCGGAAGCGATCAGGGGCAGGTACAGGCGAGCGCCCAGCATCATCAACAGGGTCGTCGCGCCCAGCAGCGCTATGCTCCAAAGCATGACGCTTGAGAAGAGCCGCTGCGCCGCGGCGTCTCCCTCCCGCTCGCGCACGGTTATAAAAGTAGGGATGAAGGCGGCGTTGAACGAGCCCGCGACGACGTTGATGACGAAGGAGGGGACGAGCAGGGCTATTAAAAAAGCATCCAGAGCATCGCTCGTGCCGAACCGCCAGGCGACTATCAATTCGCGTCCGACCGTCACCGCCTTGACGAGCGCCGTCAGCAGCGCCACGGTCACGGCCGCGCCGAATATCTGGCGCGTGGCCGAGCCCGTCGTCAGCTTTCTCCAGTAATGTCCCAGCCCTCCTCGCGCCTGAACAGGTTCGCTCAAGGGCTGCTCGCTTTCGTCCATCTGCCGGTTAGCCGATACCAGAGAGAGAGATGGAAAGGATGCGCGCTCCATCTTACAGGGCCGAGCGCGCTCAATCATACGTCGCCTTCGCCGGACAAGATAATTCCGAATCCACCCGCGCAGCACTTGCGGGGCTCTTGTTCCAGAGATGATAAAGTGAACGGGTGGCTAAACCGAAATGGATAGGGTATAAAAGGCCGACTTGACCTTTTGGAGGGGGGCGTGATCGCTGAGAGGCTGCGTAATCTTCTGGTCTGCCCGACCTGCCGGGGAGCGTTAAGATACACTGAGACGAGCGCCTGCTGCCAGGAGTGCGAACGGGATTACCTGATTCGTGCTGGCGTTCCCGTATTGATCGTGCCGGATTCGCCGTTCTACCAACCGGCGGAGACGGACGTGACGGGCGCAGCAGCGCGTCCGCGTGACTCCCTACCCGCCTGGTTGCAGCGCCTCCTTCGCCCCTTTATAGAGTTCGATCCTCCGCTGACGATGTGGACGGATCGCACACTGTTCCGGCATCTCAACGAATGCACCGCCGAGATGCAGGTTCTCAATCTGGGTTCGGGCGTGGGCCTGTTCGATGAGTATCTGGGGTCGCACCTGAACCTGATTAATCTGGACGTTTCGCATGCGACGAAGACGAACCTGGATGTCGCGGCCGATGCACACTTTTTGCCCTTCGCAGACGAATCGCTTGATGCCGTTTACAGCAATGCCGTGCTCGAACACGTACAGCGCCCGTGGCGTGTGGCCGAAGAGATTCACCGCGTTCTGCGTCCGGGCGGCAAGGTATTCATCAATGTGCCGTTTCTCAACGTGATCCACGATACGCACGATTACTTTCGCTTCACGGACAAAGGGTTAGAGATACTATTCTCCGACTTTGAGAAGATCGACGGCGGAGTCAGCAGTGGCCCGTCATCCTTTCTCGGGCCCTTCCTCATAGCCTATTTCTTATGCTTCGTTCCCGGCCGGCATCTGAAGGCCCTGTTGCAGCGTCCACTCTCATTATTAGCCTGGCCGCTGAAATACCTTGACGCGCCCATCCGCCGCAGCGCCGACCTTCGACTCACAGCCGACGCTTTCTACTTTGTCGGCGTTAAAAAGAGCTGATGTCCACTTTGAAATTGTTATTGGTCGGCCTCGGGTCACGGGTGGCGATCATCGCCTTAGGGATGGCTAACACTGTGGTGCTGGCGCGCTGGCTGGGGCCTGCGGGCGTCGGCGAGTATTTCATGCTTCTGAGACTGGTGGCGGTGGTGACGGTGCTGGCGGGTTTCGGTCTAAGGCATAGCGCCAATGTTTTCTCGGGCCACCATGAAGAATGGGCCGGGACGATTCATAACATCATGCTTCGTTTCACGCTTCTTTCGTGGGTCGGCGCTTCCGTGTTGGGCGCGGGCGTCATCCGGGTGGCGAGGGAAATGTCGCTTATCGATTCGCCTGGAATCTGGATGTGGATGGCTTTCCTGATCCTGCCCCTGTCACTGTACGCCAATATCTGGAACGGCATGATGATCGGAAGGGGGCGGATTTGGCAGTTGAATCTGGTGCAGTTAGTAATCAGCGCGGCCTCGCTGGCATTGACTTTTCTGTTCATCGTAGGCTTTCACGGCGGGCCATTGGAAGCGATGTTGATATATCTGCTCGCGTCAATGATTCAGTCTGTCATTATGGTCGTCATGGCTTTTCGTATGGGCTCCGGCCCTAAAGGTGAAGAGCCGCCCGCAGAGCTTTCCCGGCAAATGTTGAACTTCGGCCTACGCGGCTATCCGGGAACGATAGCAGACCTTCTATGGCTGCATATTCCTGCGTTCGTGCTGAATGCCTTTCACGGGACGGCCGCCGTCGGAATCTTCTCTATCGCGCAGCAGCTTGTGGAAAAACT
>DASQYE010000665.1:0-3190 GCA_035639355.1 Pyrinomonadaceae bacterium | reverse complement strand
ATGAATAACGACTGGCAACACCTTCAAAGCCTGTTCCACGCAGCCCTGTCGCTCAAGGTCGAGGACAGAGCGGATTATCTTGCGCGCGAATGTGTGGGCGACGAGGGGTTGCGCAGGGAGGTCGAATCTCTGCTCGCGGCTTCCGAAAAACCCTGCGACCCTTTAGAGCAACCGGCTTTCAACTTGGGCTTGCAGGTACTATCTTACGACTCGCAGGATGAGCCTTTGACGGGCCGGACGATCGGCTCCTTTAAAATCCTGAGCGTGCTCGGCAATGGGGGGATGGGAGATGTTTACCTGGCCGAGGACACTCAGCTGGGCCGCAAGGTCGCTCTTAAATTCCTTTCGGGCGGGCTCGTCAACGACCAGTGGGCCAAAAGGCAGTTCACCAAAGAGGCCCAGGCCGTCGCCATGCTCGACCACCCGAACATCTGCCCCGTCCACGGATTCGAGGGCATGGACGGGCACAGCTTCATCATCATGCAGTACGTCGAGGGCGTGCGCCTCGACCACCTGATACTGGAGAGAAAGCTTGAGCCCGGCGAGATACTCTCCTTATCCGTGCAGATTGCGAGCGCGCTCGCCGAGGCCCACGCACACAGCATTATTCACAGGGATATTAAGCCGCCCAACATAATGGTGATGGCGAACAGGCAGGTGAAGGTGCTGGATTTCGGGCTGGCCAAGCTCGTTCAGCAGCAACAGGAGAGCATCCTGAACGCAGAGGAGCCGCCGAGCCATAGCTTACAGCTAGGTTTTATACCGGGCACTATCGCTTACATGTCCCCGGAGCAATTGCGCGGCGAGAGACTGGATTACCGTACGGACATCTTCAGCTTCGGCGCGGTTCTCTACGAGATGATCGGCGGGCGGAATCCTTTCGCGCGCGCCACCAAGGCCGAAACCATCTCGGCCATACTCACGAGCGAGCCCCCATCTTTGAGACATAGCGCGCCCCATATCCCGCGTGAACTGGATCGCATCGCGCAGAAGTGCCTTGAGAAGGAGAGAGACGAGCGCTATCAATCCGCCAGCGAGCTTCTTGTCGATCTGGATGCGCTACAGAAGACGATTGACGGCGACAGCAAACGGCGGCCCTGGTCTTTCAGCGTTCGCGCCGTCGCCGCCACGACGCTACTGCTGTTGCTGGTCGTCGTCGCCACGTTCATATACGGCTATCTGACCCGGCCGCGCACGATAGCGGTTCTTCCCATCAGTAATGAGACGGGCGACGTGAATCTGGATTACCTGGGCGACGGCCTGACGGAAAGCATCATCAACAAGCTCTCCGGCCTATCCAGGCTCCGGGTCAAAGCCTTCAGCACCGTCTCGGGTTACAAAGGACAGCAGATCGACCCGCAGAAAATAGGGCGTGATCTAAACGTGGACGCCGTGGTAATGGGCAGACTTACGGGGAGTAAAGAACTGCTCAATCTGCAAACGGTGATGGTCAACACGGCGGACGGGTCGCAGCTGTGGGGCAATGGTTATAAGCTCGGGCTCGAAGACATCTTCCATATAGAGGATGATGTCGCGCGACAGGTGACATTCAAGCTGGAGCTTTGGCCGAGGCGCGACGAGGACAGGATTCTGGTAACGCCCCGCCCCAGAAACCCTCAGGCCCACGACCAGTTTATGCTCGGCAAGTTTTACTGGCGCTTTAGAAACAAAGAGAACATCTACAAGGCCATAGAACATTTTCAAGAGGCGATCAGGCTCGACCCCCTGTACGCGCAGGCGTACGCCGGACTGGCCGATAGCTACGTCCTTCTGAACACAGTCCACTACGGGAAGATGGACACGAAAGAGGCCATGACGAAGGCGGAAGCGGCCGCCAAGGAGGCCCTTGAGCTTGACGACGGCTTGCCGGAAGCGCACACCTCTCTCGGGGTCATTAATTTGAAGCGGTACTGGAACTGGCAGGAGGCCGAAAGAGAGTTCAAGCGGGCCATACAGATCAATCCGGACTACGCGCCGGCGCATTACGCATACTCGAACCTTCTGGTCATCACCGGGCGGCTTCGTGAAGCGATAGCCGAGAGCGAGACGGCCAATAACCTTGACCCGTTCTCGCCCGTGACGCACCTGAATTACTGCCGCGCATTCTACTACGCGCGAGATTATGATCGCGCCTCCGCGTGCTTTGAAAAACTGGTGAAGGAACAGCCCGACTACACGAACAGCCAGTACGTGCTCGGGCTCGTATACCTGCGCAGAGGCATGTACCAGGAGGCGACAGCAATATTCGAGAAGCTTTACGCGGCCGACAAATCCTCGGCCGGGGCGGCGCTCGGCCACACCTACGGCGTCGCCGGTAGACGTGCCGACGCGCTGAAGGTCTTGTCCGAGATGGAGACGTTGGCGAAAACGTCTCACATCCCTGAGCAGGAGTTCGCCATCATCTACCTTGGGCTCGGAGACAAGGAGAACGCGTTCATACGGCTGGAAAAGGCCGCCAACGAACATTTCGCTCCACTCGCGTATATAAGCGTCGATCCTTTGTTTGACAGCATCCGGTCCGATGCCAGATTCGCAGAGCTTGCCAGGAGTCTCAACCTGCCGCTGCGGCCGCCGAGCTGATGTGGGTCTGCGACCTGCGGCGCGAGGGCTTCCGAGCGCGTCTCCGATCGCTGCCCTTTAATGCGTCGCGCCCTGTTTCCAGTTGAACGGATACGCTATGGCGGGCCACCTCGCGGCGTTCGTAGAGGGGCAGGGCCGCCTTCAATCCGCGCGCGACCCTTTCCGCGCATGGACGCCGCTCAGGGCTATGGCTCAAGAGCCGCGTGACGAGGCGGCGTACCTCCGAAGGCACATGCGGTCGCAGCTTTTCGATAGGAAGCGGGCCTGTTGCTTCCGGCACGATGCCCGTCAGCAGCAGGTAGAGCATGGAGCCCAAAGCATACAGATCATAGTGCGCGCCCGTCTGTGGATTGTGATCGCGCCCCTCGGGCGGGGAAAATCCGGGCGTCCCCCACAGCATCGGATCGGGCTGATCGACCGGGCATGCACCCTCAAAGTCAACGGGTCTCAATGTGCCTTCCGGCGTGACTAAAATGTTTATGGGCTTACAGTCTCTCCACACCCAACCGGCGGCGTGTATTTGCGAGAAGATGTCGGAGAGCTGTATGCCGTAGCGCAGGACGTGAGAGATGGGTATACGCCTCTTGAGCCTGCACAGCATATTTTGCAG
>DASQYE010000664.1:0-2173 GCA_035639355.1 Pyrinomonadaceae bacterium | reverse complement strand
CCATCGAAACTATTTTTCCGCTCATCCGTTTGAATCGTAGATGATAAATGCTAAAAAGGCTTTCGTCTATTTACCATTTGCCGTTTACCATTTACGATGTTTTTATGAGTATCCCATTCATCGAAGACAATGACCAGACGCGCGCGCGGCGCGAACACCTGGACAGATTGCGCGCGATGGTCGGCAACGTCTACCCGAACAAGTTCGAGCGCAGCCGCACGACCGGCCGCGAAGACACCATTACGGCCGTCGTTGAGAAGTTTCGCCCGCTTGAGCCGCCCGGAACTGTGGGCCAGCGCCCCGCGCCGGAAGAGCTTGAACGCGCCAACGCAGAGCTGAACAAGATCGAAGTGCGCATCTCGGGCCGCATCGCAACGCCCCCGCGCGTGATGGGCAAAGCCGCCTTCGTACACCTCTCGGACGGTCACGAGCGCTTGCAGATTTACGTCCGCAAATCGGACGTGAAAGGAGTTCACAACGACGACGGCTCACCTATTGAGGAGGGCTGGGAGCTATTCAACCTGCTCGATCACGGCGACTTCATAGGCGTCTCTGGCTTCCTCTTCGTCACCAAAACGGGCGAGCTTTCCGTACACGTGCGCGAGCTGCAATTCTTAGCCAAGGCGCTCCTTCCCATGCCCGACAAGATGCACGGCATCAGTGACCCGGAGATTCGACAGCGCCAGCGCTACGCCGATTTGATCGCCGGAAGCCTCAAAGTCCGCACTGAAGACGACCCGGACAAAGACGAGCTGACGCCCCGCCAGGTCTTCGAGCGCCGCTCGAAACTCATCACAGAGATGCGCCGCTTCCTGGACGATCATGGCTACGTCGAAGTCGAGACGCCCATGCTTACGCCCTTAGCAACAGGCGCGGCCGCGCGTCCCTTCAAGACGCATCACAACGCCCTGGACATAGACCTTTACGCGCGCATCGCGCCCGAACTCTATCTCAAGCGTCTCGTCGTCGGCGGCTTTGAAAAGGTCTACGAACTCAACCGCAACTTCCGCAACGAAGGCATCGGCTATCGCTGGAATCCCGAATTCACCATGCTCGAATTCTACTGCGCTTACATGGACGTAAACGGCATGATGGATTTCTGCGAAGAGATGATTCGTTCAACCGCCTACACGGTAACAGGCCACGCTCACGCGCGCTTTGGCGAAGATGAGATTGACTTCGCAAGCGATTTCGAGCGACTTACGATGAAGCAAGCCATTGCAAAATATTGGCCTCTTGAAATTAGCGAACTGGCTGGCGGGAAGTTTGATGTATTATGGCTTGATGATCCCAAACTCGTGCGCTTACTTTTGCAAACTTTTGACGAAATAAATAATACTCCAATAGCGCCTACACCATCCTTCAGGTCAATACGTCCATATGTGGCCGCTATCCCGTTCAAGGAAATATTCAATAAGATTAAAGAAAGGGACGATTCAGGGGAGCCTGAAGAGGATGAAACGGCTCGCCAAATTGAAACCCTTTTTGGTTTGATAGCTGAAGAACATCTCGACCAACCTACTTTTATCACCGACTTTCCAAAACCCATCTCGCCGCTCTCTAAGGCTTCGCCCGCTGACCCAACTGTTGCCGAGCGTTTCGAGCTTTACATGGCGGGGATGGAGATAGCGAACGGGTTTTCGGAGTTGAATGACCCGGTGGAGCAGCGGGAGCGGTTTCTTGAGCAGATGGAGCAGCGGGAGCGGGGCGACGAGGAGGCTATGGTGTTGGACGAGGATTACATTCGCGCGCTGTCTTATGGGATGCCGCCGGCCGCAGGGATTGGGATTGGCATTGATCGTCTGGTGATGCTGCTGACTAATAAGCGCTCGATACGCGATGTGATTCTATTCCCGCACATGCGGCCCGAGCGTAAGCGGGAGGAGCAGGATGGAGAAGGTGAAACGAGTTGACGCGCGGCGGACGCTATCTTAAAGCTATCCGTTTGCACTCCAGGGCGTGGCGGCTAAAACGGCTGGCCGGGCGTTGCGGTAGGCGTGCCGGCCTTTACCTCCACCCCGGTGACGGCGGTTCCGGTCTTGGCCCTCTCGCGTCCTGAGATGATCTCGTTTCGGGCGTCGATCAGGGCTGCGTTCGGTCCCTGGCGCTTGACGAAAGCGTCTATCACTGTCAGGCCGCGTTCAGGGTTTCCGCTGGCGGCGTGGGCACGCGC
>DASQYE010000663.1:0-6058 GCA_035639355.1 Pyrinomonadaceae bacterium | reverse complement strand
CGCTCGACGTATGGCCCGAGTATCCATAGGCCGTACATGTTCATCAGCAGGTGCGCGAAGCCGCCGTGCAAAAAGATCGGCGTCACAAAGCGCCACCATTCCTTTTGATTAATGAGGTGATTGACCTTCGCGCCGAACTGTATGAGCACGGCGTTGAACATGGCATCGCTGCCCGTGCCGCCCGCTGCGAATACCGTCAGGAGGAAAATGAAGACGTTGGCGATGATGAAGACGAAGGTGAAGGTTGCGGGGCGATCCAGGATGGCGCGCGCAAAACGCATCGTTTCCCTATCGTAGCCTGGGCGCTCCGCTCGTGCATGCGCCGTGGCCGCCGCTCCGGGAGTCGCCGGCGCGCCGCATTGCCCACACACTGTCTCGTCTGCGCCGACCAGCGCGCCGCAATTGCGGCACATGCTGGGTCGTCCCGCATACGCTCTCTCACCTGATTGAACCACGTCCGAGAACTCCCGTCCCGCTGCTCTGCCGGCGGGCGCACCGCGCGACAGTAAGGCTCGGCAATGCGCGCCCACGACCCGGCCCCTTCCAAGCGCGAGCGCAGAAAGTCGCCGTCAACTTCCGCAGCCGCCCGCGCGCGCGTGGTCGCCGCCCTAGCCGCACCCGACCCTCTCTGATCGAAGCGATGTTGTTGAAGGCGATTCTACACTGAGAGAGACGGAAAGCAGAAGGCAGAGCGCCAAAGAGAACGGGCGAGCATGCGCTTACTCTATTTTGCCCTGTGCCCTGATCTCGACGGGCGCGCTGCCGCTGACCGAGATTCGGACGGGCGCGCGCCAGACCAGCGTCTTGATGCGGCATGTGCCCGTATTGTCCTCGCGGCAATAGAAGAGCGTGAGCTGGGCGCGCAGCTCGGCCGTGCCGGGTGAAAGCGCGCGCAGGGGAATGCGTAAGGGGAGCTGTAAATCTTTGGACGTGCGCGCAGTGAGGGGTTGCGCGTCGGCAGAGAGCGCCAGGCGATCCGCGCCGTTCTCAATCGTCACGCGGTAGCGCTGGGGCGCGGAAGGATTGAGGTGATACCCGTCGGGCAGCTTAACGTCTATGATGAAAGCGCCGCTGTCGGTCACGCCTAAGCGTTGCGGCGCGAGACGTATCTCTTCGGCGTTCGGCGCATCGGCGGCTGAGGCGCTTGAATTTTCCGCCGTCTCGATCGAAGAAGCGGGCGGCAGCAACCCTCTGATGATGAGCGTCGCCGTCCGCCTTGTTTTCAGATCGACGACGCGCACGCCGTGATTGTTGGTGTCGGCGACGTAGAGCTTGCCGCCGGCGATGCTCAATCCTCCGGGCTCGTAAAAGGAGGCCGCCGCGCCGTCGCCCTGTCCGGGCTTGCCCGTGCCTGTGAACGTCTTGACGGTCTTTGATTCGGGGTCAAGCTCTTTGATCTTGTGATTGTAGGTGTCCGCGATGAAGACGCGGCCGTCCTTTGCGGCGGCGAGGCCGAGCGGATGCTGCAAGCGCACGTCGTCGCCACGTCCGTCCACATCTCCGAACTCGAAGAGGTCGCCGCCGACGAGCGTTCGCACGGTCGCGCCCGCACCCCGCAGACCTATGGCGCGAATGATATTCGCCTCGCTATCGGCGACATAGAGGCTCCGGCCATCGCTCGCCAGTCCGGAAGGCTGCGCGAAGGCAGCCTCCTCCAACGGCCCATCCGTGCGCGCCTCGCGTCCAGACCCGGCGAAGTTGGAGACCTGTTGTGTGTCCAGGTCCAGCTTCCAGATTTGATGCGGCCCGGCCATCGCCATGTAGAGCGTGTGCCCGACGAGCTGCAAGTCCCAGGGCGAGTTCAAGGCGACGGCGCGCGCCGCGCCCGAAGCGCTCTCGCCTTGCGACTGTCGGCCCGTACCGGCAAGGGTCTCGACGGAGCGCTCCCTTAGATTGACGCGGCGTATCAGGTGATTCTCCGTATCGGCGACGTAGAGGTGGTCGCCTTTGAGCGCCATGCCCTGCGGGCGATAGAACGTGGCGCGATCCCAGGGGCCGTCCGCTCGTCCGCGCTCGCCCGTGCCGATCGTGTACTGTAGCGTGCCGTCGAGCCGCGTGACGACGATGCGATTGTGGTTCGAGTCGGCGATGAAGAGGCGGTCGGTTTTCGCGTCGGCCAGGACTTTGCCCGGAAACGACAGCGGCAGCTCCGCCACCCTGGCGCGTTCGAGCGCGAGTTTGAGCGGCTGCTCGTCAAGCTCGCCGCGCTTGCGCGACTCCTCTATGATTTGCGAGATGGCGCGGTCGATCGTCTCGTAGTTGCCTTCGCCCGAGACCTGTCCGACCACGTAGCCGGACGGGTCGATCAGGACTTGCGTGGGCCAGGCGCGCACGCCGTAGCTCTGCCAGATTTTGAAATCTGCATCGTTGACTACGGGGTGCTCTACCTCGTAGCGCAAGATTATGCGGCGTATGTTCTCCGTCTCTTTTTCGTTGTCGAACTTGGCGGAATGAACGCCTATGACTACGAGCTGGTCGGCGTACTTCCGTTCGAGCCGGCGCAAATCCGGGATGATATGAATGCAGTTGATGCACCCGTATGTCCAGAAGTCCAGCAAGACGACTTTGCCTTTGAGCGCGGCGAGCAGCAGAGGCTTGTCCGTGTTGAGCCAGCCGCGCGCGCCCGTAAGCTCCGGCGCACGCACGCGCCCTTGAACGTGCAGAGACATCTCGGAAATACCTTTCGATGAAACGAGCCGCGACGGGCCGGCAAAGACGAGCGCCGCCATAAATAGCGCCGCTTTCAAACTCTCTGGAAAATCGCGTCGTCCCTTCACTCGTGGGAAACTCCCTTACTGCTGCTGCCTATCGGGGCCGTTATCTATACGCGGCGCGCGCCGTTTCAGATTTCCACGTCGAGAGAAGCGCGTCCGCGTCACTGGTTCCTGCAAAGCGTTGACACACCTGTTTCATCATGTTAGAACCGCTCTTGATTGAAACCGCCACGCGCCTTTAAATCGATTGAGAGCGTCCGGGGCAAACAGGTCGCGCGCGCGCTCACGGCTGGCCGTAGAGTTTTCGCAAGCCGGCGCGGAAAGCCGCTCGCTTTCTTCATTCGATGCGCCGCGCGTTGGTCGTCTCGCCGCCCGTCGCTCGCCCTGCCGGATTCACTATGAAGCGCTGCGAAACGTGCAACATCCTGACGGCCGCCGACCAGAGGGCGTGCCCCAACGACGGGCAGCCGCTCGTTGAAGACACACTGGCGACCAAATTACAGGAGGCTCTCGGCGCAAAATATACCCTCACACGCCTGATTGGCAAAGGCGCTATGGGCGCAGTGTACCGCGCGCGTCATCGTGATCTGGATGATGTCGCCATCAAAGTCATGCTCGGCCCGCCCGGCGATGAGAAGCTTTCGGAACGCTTCCTGCGCGAAGCCCGCGCGCTCAGGAAGATGCGCCATCAACACACCGTCACCGTTTACGACCTGGATCGTTCCGTGCCTGGTTTGACCTACATGGTGATGGAGATGGTCGAGGGCCACAGCCTGCGCGAAGACCTGCGACGGCGCGGGCGTCTCACGCTGGACGAAGTCTTGGAGGTGGCCGAAGCGGTCTGCAATGCGCTTCAGGCGGCGCACGAGCGCGGCATCATTCACCGCGACCTCAAGCCCGATAACATCCTGCGCGCACAGGAAGAGACGGTCAGCGGCCATATCCTTCGCACGATCAAGATCGCGGACTTCGGCATCGTCAAGCTGAAAGGGAGCCAGCAGGGTGGCGACGCCTCCATGCAATTGACGCAGTACGGGACGCCGATCGGTACGCCCTTCTATATGTCTACGGAACAGTGGTTCGGCGAGGGCTCGGGTATTCGCGGGCTGGACGGTCGAACAGATATATACGCGCTCGGCTGTACGCTCTACGAGCTGCTGGCGGGGCGCACGCCCTTCATCGGGCGCACGACTTCCGAGATGCGTCGTCAGCACCTGGAAGCAGTGCCGCCGCCCCTGACGACCTTTGCGCCCGACGTGCCCGAAGAGGTGAGCCGCGTAATCTTGCGCGCGCTCGAAAAAGACAGGGACGACCGCCCGCAGACGGCGGCCGAGTTTGCTGCGGAGTTGCGACGCGCCTATAACGAAAGCTATCTGGTCACGGCCCGCACGACGCATGGCGGCCTTCGACAGACGCAGGAGATGATCGCCGGCGAGCTGGAAGACAATAAAGATACGCCGCGCCAGCAGCAGCAGCCGACGACTAAAGAAGCCATGGCGGCAGCCGAGGCGCGCCGCCTGGAACAGGCGAGACAGGCCGCAGCATCTGCGCCGGCGGCGGCCGCAACGCCGCTCGAAGACGCCCGGCGAGCCGAAGAAGCCACCCCCGCCACGCCGTCACAAGAGGCCGGAGAACCCGGCCCTGTTGAAAAGGCGTACCAGGCGGAGCAGGCGCGCATCGCCGCAGAGGCGCAGCGGACGACCGAAGAGTCTCTGCGTGAAAGCATTGTCGCCTACGAGGCGTCGAACATCGACGGCCCGTGGGCCGTTCCGACCGAGCCGGATGGGCCTGCTGCTCCGGCCCTCGTAGAGCCGGACGGCGAATTGACGCTCGTTCCCGGCTCGGCCCGAGGACTAGCGCGCGCCGAACATCCCTCTCCCGCCGAGCAGGCGGTCGCCGCCGCCGTCGAAGCTAAACGGGGAAGGATTCCAAAGGCGGCCCGCCTTGCCTTGCTCGCCCTGCTGCTCGTCGCAATCGGCGGCGGAGTCGCCTACCTGGGCGTCTCCGTCTATCACTATTACGCGGACACGGAGACGCAGGAGACGACGCCCGCGCCCGGCATATTGCAGCCCGTCGCCAAGGATGCCGTGGTCGTAAATACCGCTGCGGGCACGCTGCGGCTGACCGCTCCCGCCGGCAGCGAGGTCTATATAGACGACGAAAGGGCCGGGACTGTGGGCGCGAACAGGGCGTTTGCCGCCCAGGCTCCTGTGGGCCTACGTAATGTGCGCGTGACGGCGAGCGGGTATCGGCCCTGGTACAGGGACGTGAAGGTTGCCGCGAGCTGGACGCAGCCCGTCGCGGTCGAGCTGAAGCGAGCGGCGACGGCGAGCGATGTGCCGACGGAGGGACGCGTGGGGCGCGCCGACTCGCTCTTTCGCGCGAAGAAATATGACGAGGCCGAAGCGGAATTACGCGCGCTCTTAAAGGAGAACCCGGACGACACGGAAGCGCACCTCAAGCTTGCGGCGACCTACAGGGCCCAGCAGCGCTACGGTGAAGCGATCACGGAATACGACACGGCCTCGCGCCTAGAGCCGGACGATGTCGATACGCTGCTCACGCTTGGCACACTCTACGCCGTCAAGGATCACACGGACGCGGCCGAAGCGACGCTGCGCTCGGCCCTCAAGCTCGCGCCCGGAAACGCCGCCCTGCACAACGCTCTCGCAAGAGTCCTGCTGCGGCGCGACAAGACGGACGAAGCCCTCAGGGAGGCCGACCAGGCGCTCAAGCTCAAGGCGGACGAGCCGTCTTATCTGGACACCAGGGCGCTCGTACTGCTGGTGCGCAACTCCCTGGACGAAGCGCTCAAGACGGAGCAGCGCGCCGCGCAGCTCAACAAAACACGCGACCTCAAATACAAGGCCGGGATCGCCGCCATCCTCTACCGCATGGGCCAACAGGACGTAGCCGCGCAGAACTACCGCCAGATTCGCCAGACGGACGCGAACGACGAATGGGACGACCTCAAGCGTCTGGGCATGCTGCGCGGCTACAGCAAGCCGGTACTGGAAATCTTCGCCGCGCTGATCGCCAAAACAGACTGACGGATCCTTTGCGTGATCGAGGGGCGGCGCGCACGCTAGGTCGCCCGGTTTTCGCCCGTCGTCGCGGGTGCTAAGATAGGCGTCGGAGGAAACCTTTTTAGCTTTTCAGGAACGATGAACGATCAAGCGTTTAGGACGCTGGAATACTCGGAGCTGCGCGCGCTCGTGCGACGTGGCGCGCAGACGCCACAGGGGCGTGCGCGCCTGGATGCGCTCGCGCCTTTGGATGATCTGTCGGCGCTCGGTCGCGCGCTCCGTGCCGTAGAGGAATGCGTGGAGCTGCGCCGTCGCGGA
>DASQYE010000662.1:0-6367 GCA_035639355.1 Pyrinomonadaceae bacterium | reverse complement strand
GCAAACGGAGCACGCTGCGCGTTAGGATAGTATCCCGGCACAAGGTTTTTATTGAGCCCGCCCGTATTAAATTCTACGAACCACCAATGACTGTACTCCGGGCTATTCTGCATAACATTGAAGCCTATCGAATCAACGAGTCCGTCCCCGGTATTATCGTTAGCGTAGGACACACTGAGAGTGGCGCTCGGTGTTTTGTAGATATAATCGCCGGGGCCGCCGATGTAATCGCCCTCTTCACCGCTCATAGTGAGTGCCGTCAAGGGGGCCGGAGTCGCGGCAGGAGTTTGGGCTGGCGCAGACGATTGGAGACAGACCAGCAAACCTACTAATGCTAATGCTAAAAGGGGGAGCTGCTTGGCATACTGCCAGCAATGAGGGATGCGAGGCATTATATTTCTCCTGTTTGAAGAGTTTACTGCGTTTCAGAGAATGCTCTGGGACTTCATCCGAGAGATGAATGGCTGCGAAGGGGCAGCAAAAGGTCTAACGATAACTCGGGATTTCTAAACAGAACAGTCTTTGTGATGGTTAATAAAGAATCGCATGAAGGGTACGACTTCACGCGGGGAAACGAACGACGGATAATACAGTTCTCGCCCCTCCCTGTCAATTAAAATGATGAAGTTTTAGGGTCAAATAGAACCAAAGCGTGAATTTTCCGCACCCGTCCCTGCCGAGTGGATTTCTCGATTCCGGGTAAGGTGACGGCACAGAGTAAACGGCACAAAAACCGGAGCCGAAGTTGAAAAGTATGTTGGAGTTGGCGGGAAATGAAGTAGGCGCGCGCGGATTTGAACCGCGGACCCCTACCGTGTCAAGGTAGTGCTCTACCCCTGAGCTACGCGCCTAAAACTGCCTGGAAACAGTCGTTTCAAAGTACCTTCGTCAAAGCGAGTCCGTAAGGTAACAAAGCGCCGCCGCCCGTGTCAAGCAGTCCGTCAGGATCGTTAAACGTCACGGGTCGCGCGTTATCAGAGGGCTCTCAAATTTGAAGAAGTGGCTGCCAAATGGGCGAGGCTAGTAAGGAGAAGACTCTCGTTTGAAGAGCGCTACCTTGACACGGCAGGGGTCTCTGCATTAGCCGTCGGTCTTGAAGCCTTAGATATTTGTCGCTTCGGCGGCCACTCGATCCCACTCCTCGTAGAGGAGTCGCAGCCGTGCGTCGGCCTGTTGATAATCTTCATTGAGCGCCAGCAAGCGGGCCGGGTCGCGCGCCACTTCGGAGCGCGAGAGTTGTTCGGAGAGCGTAGCCAACTGTTTTTCGGCTTCGGCAATCTCCGCCTCAATCGACTGCGAATCGCGCGCGGGCTGCTTCCGAGCGCCTTTGCCGCCCTGGGCTTTCCCCTTGACGCCGACGGCGCTCTTTTTGACGGGCGAGGCCGTGGAGGTCTTTTCGGTCGCGCGTTGATTGCCCGTCGCCTGTGCGCTCCCTGCCGATCCTTCTATGGCCGCCTTCTTCGACGCCGCTTTCCAGTCGTGGTACTCCGTGTAATCGCCGTCGTAATGCTCAGCGTTTCCCATGCCGTCCAGGGCCAGAATCTGTGTCGCGACGCGATCGAGAAAATAGCGGTCGTGGCTGATGGTGATGATCGTGCCCTGGTAGGCGTCGAGCGCTTCTTCCAGGGCTTCACGCGAAGGGATGTCAAGGTGGTTCGTAGGCTCGTCCAGCACCAGCACATTGACGCGCGAGTAGATCAGCTTGGCGAGAGCGAGGCGGCCTTTCTCGCCACCCGAAAGATCACGCACATGCTTGTAAACGTCGTCGCCCGTAAAAAGGAACTTGGCCAGAAAGGAACGAAGCTCGCCCGAGGTGGCCGTAGAAGGGGCGACGCGGCGCAGCTCCATGATGATCTCGTTGCGGTCGTCAAGGTCGTCCAACTGCTGCGCGTAGTAACCGACCTGAACCTTAGTGCCCCAGCGCACCTCGCCCGCAAGCGGCGCGAGCTTGCCGAGCACGGTCTTGACGAAGGTCGTCTTGCCCGAACCGTTCGGGCCAATGACGCCCAGGCACTCGCCGCGACGCAACGTAAAGGTGATGTCGCGCGCGAGGAGCTTGCCGGGATAGCCGACGGCCGTTTCCTGTAGCGTCAATACCTGCGTGCCCGCGCGCTCGATGGCCCGTAGACTGAAATCACCCGACGATTGATCGACGCGCACGCCCTCGACGCGTTCCAGCTTTTCGAGCATCTTGCGCCGCGACTTGGCCTGCTTGGTCTTCTGCCCGGCGATGTTGCGGCGTATGAACTCTTCCGTCTTGGCGATCAGTTGTTGTTGATTCTCGAAGGCGCGCTGCTGCGATTCGCGGCGCACTTCGCGCTCGACCTGGAAGGCGGAATAGTTGCCCGTGTAGCTCGTCGCCCGGCCGTTCTCGATCTCGACTATGCGCCCAGTGGTGCGATCCAGAAAGTAGCGGTCATGGCTGATGATGACGTAGCTGGCCGCGTAGGTCGAAAGAAACTCTTCGAGCCATTCGACGGACGAAACGTCCAGATGGTTCGTCGGCTCGTCGAGCAACAAAACATCCGGCTCGGCGAGCAGCAGGCGTGCAAGTCCCAGGCGGTTCTGCTGCCCGCCGGAGAGTTTTACCGTCTCCAACTGCCACATCTCACGATCGAAACCGAGCCCCTGTAGAATCGCCTCGGCCCTGGCCGCATACTCGAATCCGCCTTCGCGCTCGAACTGGTGTTGGAGATCGCTATAGCGTTCCAGCACGGCTTCCAGCTCATCACTCGCCTCGGCCATACGATGCTCAAGCTCGTGCATCTCGTGCTCGATCTGTTGCAGGTGGCCGAAGGCCGAGAGAGCGGATTCGTGTACGGTCGAGCCGGGCTCGAAATGTATGTGCTGCGCGAGCAGGCCCAGGCGCGTGCCGCGCGCACGCACCACGTCGCCGCGATCCGGCTTCTCCTCACCGCTGATGAGACGGAAAATCGTGGTCTTGCCAGCGCCGTTGCGGCCCACCAGCCCCACGTGCTCACCTGCGTTGATCTGGAACGAAGCGCCGCGCAGTACGTCCTGCGCGCCGTAGGATTTATATACCTCTGTGAGTCGAAATAACATGATCTATAGAGTCGAGCTTCGATGAACGCGCGAAGCGGGCGCGGGCTGAAAGAGGAATGACCAGCCCGCGCCCGCTAGAGTGAGCATGCGAAAGAAGCGCGCCCTTTAAGGTCTGGGCGTGGACTTCGGCGAAGCTTTCGGCGAAGCCTTTGGCGCAGGCTGCTCTCTGCGCGGCGTCGGGCTCGCGGCCGCCGCCGGCGGCGCGGTTGCGCTCGCCGAGGGACTGCCTGTCGCTTGCGGCGTTGCAGACGCCGCCGGGGAAGCACTCGGACTGGCAGCGGGCGCAGCGGCCGATCCCGCCGGGCGCGGGCCGCTCAGGTTGCTCGGGCTGTTGAGCATATTGTTCGCCAGATTGTTGACGATCTTCGCGTCGTTCATCGCGACCTCAAGCAGCGCGGCATTCAAAATCTGCTTGCGCTGGTTCAGAAGAGCGTCCGTGATCTGTTGCCGCACGCCGGGGCTCTCCAGAGTTAGGTTCTCCGTCTGCAACTGCTTTCTCTTCAGCTTGAAGATGTACCACTTGCCCGAGTTGAAACGGATGGGCGCGGTGAAACTGCCGACCTGCATCTCTGAACCGAAGAACTGGCTAATTAACTCCTGCGGAAAGCCGTTCTGCTTCAAATCATCTTCGGTGGCGAAGCCCAGGTCGCCGCCGCGTAAGTTCGTGGGGTCTTCGCTGCGCGCGCGCGCGACATCCGCGAAATCGGCCCCGCTCTTCAATTGCTGGTATACGAGGTCTATCTTCTGCTTGGCCTCCGCCTCGCCCTTGGCATCATCCTGCGCGCCGTTATCTACGGGATCGACCACTATGTCGGCCAGCTCCACGCCGCGCGCGTTGACGAAGACCTGCCGATTATTGTTGTAATAGTCCTCGACCTCTTTATCGCTGATAGCGATCTTGCCGTAGATTTTGTCCTGGAGTTTCTGAATCGCCAGGGTCTTGCGCGCCTCTTCGCGCAGCGATTCGACGGTCTGGCCCTGTTCCTTCAATCTCTTCTGAAATTGATCGTCGGTCATGCCGGCCTGCTGCTTCATATTATTTATGAATTGCGTCACGTCCTCTTCGTTCGGCAGCAGCTTCTCTTTCTCGGCGCGCTGGAAAAGCACCTCTTTCTGTATCAGGGTGTTCAAGACCTGCAAGCGGGCCTGCGCCAGCTCAAGCGGGGACATCTGCCCCTGCTTGCCCTGGACTTGCTCGCTGATGAGCTTTTCCACTTCGCTCAGCATAATGTTTTTGCCGTTGACGGAGGCCGCGACCGCCGTATTGCCCGGATCGCTGCCGCCGCCGGCCTGGTTACAAGCGGCAAACGAAATGGCGGCGAGCGCGACGAGGGTTAAGATTAGAATCTGTTTGACAACTCTTTGCACTTTGGCTCTTTGCTCCTTCAGACTGTGACGATCATGTTTATTCATCAATGCCCAAGTTTGACTTTATGGAAACCTGTTTGCTATAAATTCTCGTTTTGGATCCGTTCCGCTTTTCCAGGCGTTATTAACTGATGAGTCGCTCGAAGCGCTTTTCCTGAAGTTCGGAGGTATCTGGTTATCATGGCTAAACGATGCGAAGTCTGCGGCAAGTCCCCGCAGTTCGGCAACAATGTCTCGCACGCGAACAATCGCACGCGCCGCCGCTTCGACCCCAACCTGCAATCCATACGGGTGCAGCGGCCCGGCGGCGGTGCTCAACGCATGAAGGTTTGCACCAGCTGTATCAAGGCCGGCAAGGTCGCAAAGGCGGCCTGAGAGAGCCGCTAGTTTTCAAAAACTAAAAGCTACCGGTCTGCTCGCTAGGATGATTAATCTCACCGAGGCGTGCGCCGGTAGTTATTATTTTCCCGCCAGGGCGATTGCTTCGATCTCTACGCGAGCGGCGCGAGGCAGGCCCGAGGCGGCGACTGTTGATCGCGCAGGGGGCGCGCCCCCTTTGAAGTAGCGCCCGTAAACCTCATTCATCGCCGCGAAATCATTCATGTCGGCAAGGAATACGGTGGTCTTCACGACGCGGTCGAGGTCTGTGCCTGAGGCTTCGAGCAGGGCCGAGAGATTGCGCAAGACCTGCTCGGTCTGCTCCACGATTCCGCCCGCGACGAACTCGCCCGTGGCCGGATCGAGCGGTATCTGCCCGGAAGCGAAGACGAACCCGCCCGCCCGTACGGCCTGTGAATACGGGCCGATGGCCTGCGGAGCGCTCTCTGTCCTGATGATCTCCCTCACTGTTGGCAACGACCTCTTTTTCGTCTTCAAAAACAAAAGATGCATTCTAACAGAAAAAGGGCCAAAAGGTGAAAAGGTGCTGAGGCGACACGCACACCTGCACACTCACTTTCCGCCGGGGCTGCGCGTCCGGTCGGAAATGACGGCGCAATTCCCTGGAAACCCCGGCCTATCGGGGAACGTAACCCAAGCATGACGCGAGGTCTTAAAATCATCGGCTGGATAGCGATGACTGTGCTGGCGACGCTCATCGCTCTGGTCTCACTTCGCTATTTCTTCATCAGTCCGGAAATAGCGAGCGGCGAGCCGCTCGGCAAGAGGTTCGCCGAGCATATCGTTGCGTTACTATTTCATGCAGGCGGTGGCGTGCTCGCCCTGCTAATTGGCCCCTGGGGATTCTGGGGAGCATTGCGCGGCAAGTACATCGGTCTGCATCGCTGGATGGGTCGCATCTATTTGCTGGCGGTTCTGGTCGGCGGGGTGGCGGGTCTCTATATGGCGACGATGGCCTTCGGCGGGCTGCCGACGCGAATGGGCTTCACCATGCTCGCGTTGCTCTGGCTCACGACCGGCGGCATGGCTTACAGGCGTATACGCCGTGGCGATGTCGTGAGGCACAGGGAGTGGATGATTCGCAATTACGCGCTGACCTTCGCGGCCGTGACGCTGCGCCTCTGGATACCGCTATTTCTAGCGCTGGGCTACGACTTTCTGGAAGCTTACGCGACCGTCGCCTGGCTCTGCTGGTTTCCCAATCTGTTAATCGCGGAGCTGATAATCGGCAACGGAAAGACCAGGCGGGCGAGAGAAAGATTGACCCAAGCGGCTTAAGAGCCGCACGCCGTCTTGATGAAGCACGGCGACGCTGCTCGTCCCCGCAATCCAGCCCGCGACCGAGAGGCTTCCCAGCCTGAGCCGTCAGGCGACGCCGTGCTGGCGTTCGACATCCAGCACGCCGGGCACGCTCTTGATCGAATTTATCACCTTGTCGAGGTGCTTCACGTCGAAGACCTCGACCGTCACCTCTATGCGGCCTCGCTCGTCGTCGGCGACGGAGGCCCGCGCGTCCCGTATGCCGGTCTTCATGTCC
>DASQYE010000661.1:0-5790 GCA_035639355.1 Pyrinomonadaceae bacterium | reverse complement strand
GCATGGCCGCCCTTTAAGCATAGTAACGGATGCGCGCGGGGCGATCAAGGTTGTGCGCCGTTGCGAAGAGTTTTAGGGGTTCGCTGCCCGTGGGCCACGCGGGCCAAGCGCAGGGCGCTGATTCCGGCGGGTGCGAAAATGGGGCCGCATCCTGTACAATGCGCTCCGCTCGCCCGCCGACGCGCGCACGCTTTTTCTCTCTGCCGGCCGAATCCGGCTCGCCCCTTGATTTCCCATGAATCAACGAGCGTAGAGAGAAAGAGCGAGGGCTTCCGGGTGCGGGCATGACGAAAGCATTTCTAAACTCTACTCGATACCGAGACCGTGTGAAGACCATGGCCAAGAAAACAGAGAAAAAGCCCGATTCCGCCAAGGCGCAGGAAAAGAAGAGTAAAAAGAGGGACACCAAAGGCGCGGGCTCTTTTGAAGCGCAGTTGCGCGCGACCATCAACGCCGTAGAGATCGCCAACGCGCTGACCTCGCCGCTCAAGCGCTCCATCGAAAACCTGCTCAGACTGGCGGCACAGTCGGTCGGCTCCGACGAGGCCAGCGTCCTCGTGCGCGACGGCAATGAGGGAGGCTTGCGTTTCCTTGTAGCCATCGGCGAGGTCGCCGACAAACTGTTGACCCTGCGTATCCCTCCCGGCAAAGGCATCGCCGGTTTCGTTTTTTCGAGCGGTCAGCCGATGGTGGTCGCAGACGTTGCGCAGGAGGAAACCTTCTACGCGGAGGTGGATCGCGCCGTGGGCTTTTCGACGCAGACGATTCTCGCCACGCCCTTGCGCGTGGAGGGCGAGATGGTGGGCGTCCTGGAGTTCGTCAATCGAGAGGGCGATCCACCCTTCAAGCCGTTTACACCGGAGGAGATGGACCAGGCCGCTCACTTCGCAGACGCGATCGCCACGCTCGTTGACGCGCACGAATCGGCCGGACTGATCGAGACCCTATTCGAGCATTCGACGAAGGGCCCGGCTAGCGCCAGGGAGGAGGGCGAAGAGGCGAAGGAGGAGGAGGAGAACGGCGGCGCGAGCCTCAGACGGTGGCTCAGGGAGATGCAGGCCGCGCCCGAACACCGCGACCTCTTGCAAATGGCCGTCGCCCTGCGCGACGTTGCAAGTCGCGGCGACGCCGAGCGCGAGCTATGCCGCGACGTGCTCGACGCCCTGGCACGCTTCACTGAGAAACGTGCGGCCGCAAGCACGGGCTATTCCAGCACGGGCTACTTCGGATTCTAGTTTACTCTGGCGCGTTCGATCTTAGAGGGGAGTTCAAGGATGGCGGAGTCGGATGTGGCGCTCGACGCGGCTGGAATGCTCGCAGATTTATGGGCGCAGATAACGCCGGACACGACCTGGAAGGGACGCACGGGGCGCGCCGTGCGCGTCGCCGTCGTTGACAGCGGAGTGGATGTCAATCACCCTGCGCTCAAAGATAAAGTCAAAGGCTCTGTAGAAGCTTACACGGACGGGGGCAGAATCAATTTTCGTCCCTCGACCTCGGGCGACCAGGCCGGTCACGGCACTGCCTGCGCCGGGATCATCACCTCGGTCGCGCCCGACGTTGACCTCTACAGCATCAAGGTACTGGGGGCGAATGCCGCCGGTTCGGGCGAGATGTTTCTGGCGGGCCTGGACTACGCTATCAAGCAACGGATGCAGGTCATCAACCTCTCCCTGGGGACGACGAAGCCCGACTACTTCGGGCCGCTGCACGACCTGATGGATCGCGCTTATCACGCGGGCTGCATTCTGGTGGCCGCCGCCAACAACCTGCCGCAGCCTAGCTTTCCCTCGATCTTCTCATCCTCGCTCGTCTCCGTCATCAAAAGAGAGGGCGGCGACCCGTTCGATTTCGGCTATCGCTACGGCGAAGTAATAGAGCTGGTCGCGCCCGGCGTACAGGTGCGAACCACCTGGCCCGGCGGCGGCTATCGCCAGCTGACCGGCAACAGCTTCGCCTGCCCACACATCGTCGGCATCATCGCCCTCATAATGGAAGCCTACCCCGACCTCACGCCATTTCACGTCAAGACGATCCTCTACACCATAGCCAAACAGAATCAGGCGAAGTCGAGTCAAGGAAGGGCGAGGCCCGAGGGCGGTTAAGCAATAATCATCAGACAGATATCGGTAACCGCCCGTGAGGGGCTTCAAGAATTTTGAGCCTCAGCGCCCCGCTTTACTATCCATCACCACAGAGAAGCGCCGCGAGACACTTGAGAGACCGTCGCGCGGCGCTTCTATGATTTTAAGTTACTACGAGTCCTTTGATTTTAAGTTACTGCGGGTTCTTTTCCCTGCACTCACATACGCATCGTCATGCCCGGAGGGGGTGCTGCTCCGCGCATACGCGCGCCCGCTGGTGGGCCGCCGGCAGGCGCGCCTCGGTCTCCGCCGCGCGTGCGAAGCAGAGCGGGGTCTACGTTCTTCAACTCGTAGAGCGTCTTGTAGAGACCTTCCTTCTTGACCAGCTCGTCGTGCGTGCCCTCATCTGCGACGCGGCCCTGGTTGAGCACAATGATGCGGTCGGCGACCGCCGCGACGAAGTTCAGGTCGTGGCTGATGACCAAACACGTCCGGCGATTCTCGGGCTGCTGCGCGTACTCGCGTATCACTGTTATCAGCCGGTTGCGCTGGTCTGCGTCCAGGTTCTCGGTCGGCTCGTCGAGCAGCAGCACTTCCGGACGGCGCAGCAGACAACGCGCGAGCGCGATCAGGCGCTTCTGTCCACCGGAGGGTATCTGCACATCGACGACCGTGTCGTAGCCCTTGGGCATACGCTTCGGGTCAACGATCACGTCGTGGATGTGGGCCAGGTTGCAAGCCTCTTCCACTTCGGCGTCGCTCGCTCCCTCTTTACCCAATCGCACGTTCTCGCGAATCGTAGTCTTCAGGAAGAAAGGGAACTGCGAGAGCTTGGAGACCTGGTTGCGCAGCGAGTTCAGGGTCACGTCCGAGATGTCCTGGCCTTCGAGAAGGATGCGCCCTGATTCCGGATCGAGGAAGCGCAGCATCAGGTTCATGATCGTGGACTTGCCGCAGACTATAGGGCCCACGAAGGCGACCGTCTCGCCCTCCTTGATCTGGAAGGAGAGGCCGTTCAAGACCTTCTGCGTCGGAGAGTAGCCGAACGAGACGTTATCGAAGGTAATGTCGCCGTGAACGTCGCCCAGGTTTTTCGCCCCCGGCTTCTCTTTCACGGACGGCTTCGTGTCGAGCAGCTCGTAGGTGGCGACGACGTTCGGCACCTGCGATTGATACTGCGTGTAGGTGGCGATGAGCCTCTGGACGACGCCGAACATCTGCGGCGTCATCTGCACGAAGGCGATGACGGCCGCCAAGGTGAGCCCGAAGCGCGGGTGATAGATAATGCCCGCGATCAAGACCAGAGCGGTCGAGAGCGCGATGAAGATTTGCGCGCCGCTGTTGCTGAAACCCATCCACGCCTGCATCATCGCGGAGTTTTTAGCCGCCACCTTCGCGGCCGCGCCGAAGCGCTCGCTGCGGCGGCGCTGCGCGTTGAACACCTGTATGTCCGAGATACCGCTGATGGTCTCTTCCAATTCCGCGCCAAGCTCGCGCCCGCTCATCGCCATCCCCCTCGCGGCCTGCTGCATCTTCCCGCTCGTGTAGCGAAACATCAATATGACGAGCGGCGCGAGCACGAACGAGACGAGTGTCATCTGCCAGCTCAGCGCCAGGAGATACGAAAGCACTATGACGAGCACGATGACATCGACGAGCGGGTAGAGCATCACCTGCGTGAGCATTCGCTGCACGCCGGCCGCTTCCGACAACACGCGCTGCATGAGCGCGCCCGTTTGTCCGCCCGTGAAGAAATCCAGAGAGAGCGATTGCAGGTGATCGTAAATGTCCTGTTGCAGCCCACGCAGCAGCCTCGCTTCGAGGTGCGCGACGACCCACGCGCGCAAGAAACTCAGCAGTTGCGAGAGCACTAGCGCGCTGGCCCAGACAATTAGCACCGTCCTCAAGGTCAAAGGCGTGGCGAGCCAGCCGAGCCCGTAATCGCCGAGCCAGCCCGTATCCGTCCGGCCAAAGAGCGGCGCTGACAGCTCCCAGATGCCGCCCGTGCCCCCCTGTGCCGCAGCACCCGGCGGCCTTGGCCCGGCGAGCGGCCCCAGGATTTGAAAGATCGAAGAGAAAGCGACGCTGACGACGAAGGGAAACAGCGTCACCAGCAGGGAGAGCAGCATCGTCACGGCCGTGAGCGACTTGTGCTTTCCCAATAATCTGACGGCGCGGCCAAGATATGGCCGCGCGCTCATCCTCCCCGGCGGCATGCCGGGCCGCATCGCCATGCCGGGCGGCGGCGCGCCCCTCGGCGCTCCGGCCGGCGGATTGGCGAGCGGCGGGCCGGGAGGCAATCCGGCGGTCATGCCCGGCGGCGGAGTCGGAGCATTGGACATCTTTTTTCCTCGGGCCGAATCAGGCGGGATAAAAAGCAGAGATCAGAGGTTAGAGATTAGAGGTCAGGAGCCGAGTCTTTATCCAACCTGCCGGCCCCCGGAGCCTTCCAACCTCTATCCTCCGACCTCTGCTCTAATGGCAAAAGGTGGGAAAGAAGCTTTTGAGTGCTCGCTTTCCCACCTCGCATGCGTTCCGGTTGATTAGCAGTACCACCAAACGTAAACGCAGTTTCCGTAGCCGTCGCACTCCCAAGCATAACAAACATCCTGGTTGCTGTAGGCCTGCACGTCGCCGCCCTGCGAACTGGCTTTGGCAACAGCTTGAGCGTCGTCTTTCGACCGATTGTCTTTCTTCGGGAACATCTCCGCCAGTTTGTCTGCGGGGATTTTGTACTTCTCAAGCTCGGCATCCGGTACATCGTACAGCGTTACGTTGTTTTCTTTGTCGGGTTTGCTAACTATCGCCATGGCTTTTTGTGTTCTCCTTTAAAGTGGTTAAGAGGATGCGCGCATCCTCACTTTGAGATGTTTGCCTGATCGGGCTTGATACGCGTCCTCGAAGCTCGCGCCGTCCGCCCGTCCATTCGATTTATGCTGCGATTAAGTTGCTTTCAGCAGCGGTTTGGCCGAAGCGAGAGCGCGAGAAGTCTCGTCCACCTCTCAACTGTTTCTGCATTCGGCTCAACATACAAACGCTTGACGTGACCTCGGATAGTTTTTGCGCCCTTCGTAGAAATCATTTTCCGAAGGCCGGCATCGACTTCTTCCACGCGTAAAAAATGGGATAAGGACACGTTTGCCCAAGCGTCAAAGCCGCGATCCCTGAATTCCGCGCCGTCTCTTGATTAAAGGAAGCGATGAGCACGATCACTGCTGAATCCGAAAGACGGATTCTCTTGCTCGATGGCAACACGGTGCGTCGCCGCCGACGAAGGAGCGCTGCGGCTGTTTCTGATTTTAGAGCGGGCGTATCCTAGCAGCCGGAGAGGGTACGGCGCAAGTCTTTTCTCGGCCTGACCCGGAAGACGCGAGAGAACCGCCCGCCCCGTAAGAAAAGAGCGACGGGCAGCGACCCTTATACGATACGCGCGCCCGTGCTCAGGCCCGCTCGTCCAGACATTTCATTAAAATCTCGTTGAATTTAGGGTCAACGCCTCCGCCGAAGTGCGCATAGCGCACCACGCCGCGCCTATCAACGAGCGCCAGCGTCGGCAGCCCCGTCGCGCCATAAAGCTCCTGCGTGCGCTCGTCCTCCGCCACTCCGACGCGAAAGCCCAGGTCTTGCTCGCGCACCACTTTGCGCATCAGCTCCAACTCTTCTTCCTGCGAATCGGCGGTCGCACGATAAGCCATGTAATGGCGCG
>DASQYE010000660.1:0-5724 GCA_035639355.1 Pyrinomonadaceae bacterium | reverse complement strand
ATAAGGATCAGCCGGTCTTCGACATTCAAACGATGAACCAGGTGCTCGCTCGCTCCATTGCGACGCGCCGCTTCAACATGATGCTCTTAGGCATCTTCGCAGGGGTCGCGCTGATCCTGGCGGCGGTCGGCATCTTCGGCGTGATGAACTACTCGGTCACGCAGCGCACGCACGAGATAGGCGTTCGCATGGCTTTGGGCGCTCAAGCGAGTGACATTCTCAGGATGGTCGTCGGGCAGGGGATGGTGCTCGCCATCATCGGCGTCGTCATCGGCCTCGGCGCGGCCCTCTGGTTGACGCGCCTGATGAAAAGCCTGCTCTTCGGGGTGACGGCCACCGACCCGCTGACGTTCGCCGGCGTCTCTGCGCTGTTGATAGCGGTGGCCGTCCTGGCCTGTTACGTGCCTGCGCGCCGAGCGACGCGTGTTGACCCGATGATTGCGCTCCGCTACGAGTAGGGCGCTTCCGAGGATGAACCCTTAACCAAGGTTAGACGTAAGCGGCTGCACGAGAGAGCCGCTTACGTCTAACCTCAAGTCTCTTTTATCAAAGCGAGGAGGGCGCGCTCCTGTTAGAGAGCGCGCGGCGTTCGAGTTGCGAGCCGATAACGATTACAATAAGAGGCCGGATGACGCGCCGCCCGGACTTGTGCCCGCTCTGCGCGCAGAAGATTATCGCGACAGGTATTTCGACCGCTCAATGAAAAGTTCCGAAACATCAGCTCGAAGGATTCTGATCGCCGACGACCAGCGCGACGTGCTGGAAGCGCTCCGGCTGCTGCTTAAAGGCGAAGGCTTCAAGACCGAGGCTGTGACCTCGCCCGCCGAGGTCTTGCCGAAACTCGAAACGGGGGACTTCGAGCTACTGCTGATGGACTTGAACTACGCGCGCGACACGACCTCTGGCGAGGAGGGGCTTGATCTCCTGTCGCGCATACAGGCGGCTGACATTAACCTTCCGGTCGTCGTGATGACCGCCTGGGGCAGCGTCGAGGTGGCCGTCGAAGCGATGCGGCGCGGCGCGCGCGATTTCATACAGAAACCCTGGGACAACGCGCGCCTGCTCTCGATCCTGCGCACGCAGATAGAGCTTGGCCAGGCCCTGCGCCGTGGCCAGCGCCTCGAAGCCGAGAACCAGTTGTTGCGCGACGGCGAATCGCGCCCTACTTTAATCGCACGCTCTCCCGCCATGCAGCCCGTGCTTGAGCTTATAGCGCACGTCGGCCCGTCGGACGCCAACGTCCTTATCACGGGCGAGCACGGCACGGGCAAGGAGGTCGTCGCGCAGACGCTTCATTCCATCTCGGCGCGCGCCTCCAAATCGCTCGTCACCGTGGACGCGGGTTCTCTCTCGGAGGGCGTCTTCGAGAGCGAGCTGTTCGGCCACGTCAAGGGCGCTTTCACGGACGCCAAGACGGATCGCGTGGGCCGCTTTGAGCTGGCCGACGGCTCGACGCTCTTTCTGGACGAGATCGCCAACGTGCCCTTGAACAAGCAGCCGAAGCTCTTGCGCGTGCTCGAAACGGGCGAGTTCGAGCGCGTCGGCTCTTCAAAGACGCGGCGCGTCAACGTCCGAGTGCTTTCCGCCACCAACGCGGACCTCGACGAAGAGGTCTCTTCGGGACGCTTTCGCCAGGACTTGCTCTTTCGTCTCAACACCGTCGAGATCAACCTGCCCCCTTTGCGCGAGCGCCCCGAAGACATACCGCTCCTCGCCAGCCACTTCCTACGCCAGCACGCCCAGCGCTATCGCAAACGGCTCGAAGGCTTCGACGACGCTGCAAACCGGGCGCTTTTGGATTATCCTTGGCCGGGCAACGTCAGAGAATTGGAGCACGCCGTGGAGAGGGCAGTGCTGATGGCGCAGGGAGAGACGGTCGGAGTCCGTGACATAGGCTTGCAGCGCGCCTCGCGCGAGGGCTCGCGCCGCCTCGAAGATATGAGCCTGGAGGAGGTGGAAGCTTTCCTCATCCAGAAAGCGCTGGCCCGCTTCGATGGTAACGTGGGCCAGGCAGCGCAATCCCTTGGCCTGAGCCGCAGCGCCCTCTACCGTCGCCTGCAACGCTACGGGCTATGAAAAAATTGAGATTTTGGGACGGAGACGAGCCACGCGCTCTGAATCCTAAACCCAGGATCGAACAACCAGGATTGTCTCACGAGCGACGCATCATACTGATGGCCCTCGTCTCGGGCCTCCCCGGAACGTTCGTGTCGCTGCTATTGTTGTGGGGCGGCGCTTACACGACCAAGGTTCAACTGACCCTCACGCTCTTCATCCTGGCCGTCTGGCTGGGCTTCGCCTTCGCCCTGCGCGAGCGCGTCGTTCGTCCTCTGCAAACCCTCTCGAATCTACTGGCGGCGCTCAGGGAAGGGGATTACTCCATTCGCGCGCGCGGGGCGAATCACACGGACGCGCTCGGCGAGGTCATGGTCGAAGTGAACGCGCTCGGAGAGACGCTGCGCGAGCAGCGACTCGGGGCGATGGAGGCCACGGCGCTTCTGCGCACCGTGATGGCGAAGATCGACGTGGCGGTCTTCGCCTTCGACCCGGACGAGCGCCTGCGGCTGGTAAACCGCGCCGGAGAGCGCCTGTTGGCCCAGCCCGCCGAACGGCTTCTGGGAAGCGACGCGACCGAGCTGGGGCTGGCCGATTGCCTCAGGGGCGAAGCGACGCGTACTCTTCAGATCACCTCGGAAGAAGGAACGGGCCGATGGGGCGTGAGCCGCAGCACGTTTCGCGAGCACGGCCTGCCGCATCAATTGCTGGTGCTCTCGAACCTGAGCCGCGCGCTGCGCGAGGAGGAGCGTCAGGCGTGGAAGCGGCTGGTGCGCGTGCTGGGCCACGAGCTGAACAACTCGCTCGCGCCGATCAAGTCCATCGCCGGAAGTCTCGAAAGCCTATTGACGCGCGAGCCGCGCCCCATCGATTGGGACGAGGACATGCAGCGCGGGCTGACCGTGATTTCGGCGCGCGCCGAAGCTCTCTCGCGCTTCATGGAAGCCTACTCGCGCCTGGCGCGGCTGCCCCAGCCACGCTTCGCGCCGCTCAACGTCGCGGCGTGGATCGAGCGCGCGGTCGGGTTGGAGACGCGCCTCAACGTCTCGGTCGCGCCCGGCCCGGACATCCAAATCCAGGCCGACGGCGACCAGTTGGACCAGATGCTCATCAACCTCCTGCACAACGCCGTCGATGCCGCGCTCGAACAGGGCGGCGGCGTCAGGGTGGCATGGACCAGGAACGGCTCGCACCTGGACGTGATAATAGAAGACGAGGGGCCAGGGCTCTCCAACACGGCGAATCTCTTCGTGCCCTTCTTTACCACCAAGCCGACGGGCACAGGCATCGGCCTGGTCTTGAGCCGCCAGATAGCGGAGGCGCACGGCGGTTCTCTCTCCCTGGAAAACCGCCTCACAGGCCCCGGCTGTCGAGCCCACATACGACTCCCACTCTAAAAGCAGGGCGGAGGGATAAGGGATGAGAGATGAATAAGAAAGGAGAGAAGCTTTTATTTCATCCCTTATCCCTTATCCCTCCGCCCTTCTCCTTCATCCCTCCGCCCTCATCCCTGCTTTTCGAGCCATCGCTTGAGGGCGGCCAGGACGTATTGCTTCTCTTCGGGCAGAAGGGCGCGGCCTTTGGGAATACCGTGCCATTTCTCAAGGCAGCCGCGACAGCAGGTCGCCGTAGCGTGCTGCGCTATGAAAGCGGGATGATGCCGCATGGGCGTCTGCTTCCCGTCGTTGAGGGGATGGGCCGGGGCCAATCGCTTCTCTATAAAGTCGGCGGCGTGTTGGAGGACGACGCCGAGCCCTCTCTTTTGGAAGTATTCAAGCTCTTTGCCGCGCAGGCGAAAGCGCCTGCGGAACGCAGAGCCGTCGAGGGCTGCAAAGACTTCGTCTAAATCTCGCATCACAGACCTGAAGAAGCGGCGCAGCCCGGACGGCCTGCCCTGGTGCGGCGGGCCCACGGCCACAAAAACCGCTTCGGCCGAAGCTTAGAAGAGCAGCGGCCCGGAAGGGAGATATTGTTCCATCAGACCGAAGGGGGCGCTGGTGAGCAGGTGCGAGAAGGCCGCGAGCCGCAGCCCGGCCCCGAGCGCGAAACGAATGGCCGTATGGTTTACGCCCGGTATAGCCATTCTCACCTGCTCCGCACCCTGGGCCGCCTCCCGCAGCGCCGCCTCCATCACCGTCAAGCCGTCTTCGGCGTCACCCCACGCGGCGGGGCCTATGCTGCCTCCATTGTAATAGTAATAACCGGCGGCGCGACCAGCGCGCACGACCCGTCGCCCCTCGTGGCCCGACTTTGTGAGCCAGAACTTGTGATCGGCCTCGCGCGAGGTGGCCCGCACCCGCCCGTCCAATTCCATCGCGTAAGGTAGATCGAGGGGCTCGACACTGTAGCCGGCCTCTCGCGCCGGCAACTCGCGCTGCGGCCCCCCGGCGAAGGTCAATATCTGGTAGCCCGGCAGCATCCCCTCCTTCATGTAGCCCGCCATCGCAGTCCGGTCAACCGAAGACCATGTGAAGAAGGTGCGAGCGCCCGCCTCCTGGCCCTGCGTCTTAACTCGATTGAGTAGAGGGCCGCCGATCCCTTGCCGTTGATACTGTGGGAGCATCCAGAAGCCCGAGAGAAACCACAATCGGTCTCGCACCACGCCGTTACAGATGGCCGCGATTCGTCCATCGACTTCGGCCACCTGGAAGATGCCCGTCTCGAAGATGTGACGATAACCCGTCTCAATCGACGCGCGCTCCGGCGGGGGCGTGTCGATGCCGTGACGCGCGTACATATCCGTCACGGCGGTCAGGAATATCTTGACCGTTTCGGCCAACTCCGTCTCGCGCACCTGGCGGTACTGAACAGCTTTCATCCTTATGCCTCCGTTGACTGCCTGCGACGAGAGCGGTCATCGCGCCCGGAATTCTCCACTTCAACTTTCCAGACGTGGTCCGCCACCCGGCCGGTCGCCCATTTAACGTCCAGAAATTTCTCTATGATGTAGATGTTGGTTGTCGTGTGAAGAGAGAGCGGGCCGGTCAGGAACGAGCCGCCCCCGGCCAGCGCAAGCGGGATGAGCAGTTGATCCGCGAGGTGTTCTCCGACGGGCGCACCCAATTCAAGGTATCTGAGCGCCTCTGCAACAGCCCTTTCGGCGATCCCTTCGGCGCGCACGCCGCGCTCGCCCATGCCCGTGACTATCTCCGTCACATGCTCGCTTTCAATCCTGAGGGTCAGGACATTCCCTGGGCTGTAGGCGTTGGTCGAAACGGCCACCTCCAATTGATCGTCGCCCCATCCCAGTCTCTCCTTGACGACGGCAAGCTCTCTTTCGGCGATGGAGGCCGGAAGATTGACGACGAGGGCGCGTGCGCGCTCGTCGCGCACGCGCCCTCGCTCAAGTATGTCCAGGCGTTTGAGCGTGGTCGCGGGCTCAATCGTGACCTCGAACCGTCCTCCACCCGGCGGATAAAACCCGTAGCGCCGGAGTTCCGTCGTGATCTGAGGGCCCATCAGGCTGACTAGTGGCAGGAAAGTCTCGGCCAGAAACTCGAACGGCGGCGCATGGACGTTGTGCGTCCCGCCTTCGAGCGTGAGACGGCTCGGAATGGAAGCGAGCATTAAAGGCGGCAAGACGGTCTGGAGCACGAGCGTGGAGCTTCCGGCCGTGCCGATGCTGAACGTGTAATCGCCGGGAGAAACCTCGCGCGGGACGAAGGTGAA